>JBIILW010000186.1:0-4581 GCA_044338265.1 Bacteroidia bacterium
TGATAACTGAAACGTTAAGCTTAATAAACGATTCCAATAAACAAGCAGATTTAGTTAAAAACATAAGCAAGTTTGCCATGCCAAATGCGGCTGAGTTAATTGTAGATGAAGTAATAAAATTGATGAAATAAAAAATGGACATCAAAAATATAAAGACAGCATATTTTCTTGGCATTGGCGGTATTGGCATGAGTGCTATTGCTCGCTATTTTAACCATTTGGGGATTAAAGTAATGGGTTACGACAAAACTCCTACTGCTTTAACCAATGAATTAATCAAAGAAGGAATCGATATTCACTTTGAAGATTTAGGCGATAACATTCAACATTCAAAATTTAACATTCAAAATTTACTTGTTGTGCTAACTCCCGCTATTCCTGCTAATCACCAAGAATGGGCTTGGTTTAAAAACAATGGATTTGAAATTTTAAAACGTTCACAAGTTTTAGGTTTAATAAGCCAAAATTATCAAACAATTGGCGTAGCTGGCACACATGGAAAAACCACCACATCTTCTTTAATTGCACATATTTTAAAACATAGTTCAGTTGATTGTAGCGCTTTTTTAGGTGGTATTTCTACTAATTATAATACCAATTTATTATTAGCCAATCAACCAATCAACCAATCAACCAATCAACAAATAGTTGTAATAGAAGCTGATGAATTTGACAGATCATTTTTAACTTTATATCCAACTATTGCTATTATTACTTCTACCGATGCTGATCATTTGGATATTTATGGCGAGCATAACGAGTTAAAGAAATCGTTTTTAGATTATACCAATCGTTTGGTAAATGGTGGTACATTAATTATTAAAAAAGAACTCGATTTAATCAATGATGTTACTGTTAATTACATCACTTATTCCATAGAATCGGAAGCTGATGTATATGCCAAAAACATATTGATAACTAAAGGCAATTATACATTTGATTTGGTATATAAAGGAAATGAAATTAACAATTTGCAATTAGGAATTCCCGGCTTACACAATGTTGAAAATGCAGTGGCGGCAAGTGCTGCTTGCCTAATGAGCGGAGTTACTGAAAACGAATTGCGAGTTGCGTTACTTGGTTTTAAAGGGGTAAAGCGCAGATTTGAGTATGTCATTAAAAACGATTCTCAAATTTACATTGACGATTATGCGCACCATCCTGAAGAGTTGCGTGCTATTATTTCGTCTGTAAAAAACATGTTTCCATCCCATGAAATTGTAGTGGCATTTCAACCACATTTGTTTTCTCGCACACGTGATTTTGTAGATGGATTTGCCGAAAGTTTGTCATTAGCAAATGAAGTATTTTTATTAGACATTTATCCAGCACGTGAATTACCAATTGAAGGCATAACGTCTAAAATTATTTTCGATAAAATGACTTGTAAAAAACATTTAGTAAGTAGAAATGAATTGCTAGAAGCATTGAAAAATAATCAGCCAAAAGTGTTTTTAACATTGGGTGCTGGCGACATTGATTTATTGATTAATCCTATCAAAGAAATTTTAGAAAAATAAGATATAATGAATTGGTTAAGTGATAGAAACAAAAAAGCTTTAAAAAAGCTAGGTGTGCTCCTTTTGTGGGCAACGCTTTGCTGCGGGCTTGTGTTTGTTATCACTTTAACTAATAAACAAGAAGAAAACTTAGCAGCTAAAAAAGTAATTATTCAAATATTCCCAGAAAATGTATCATTTTTTGATAGAAAGAAAGTAATTAAAACGATTTCGGAAAATGGAAACTTAAGCGATATTTCCAATGCTAAGATTAATGAAATAAATACGGCTTATTTGGAAAGTAAATTATCAGAAAATACTTTTTTGCAAGAGGCGAAAGTGTATAACGATTTAAATGGTAATGTATATGTAAAAATTAACCAACGCGAGCCAATATTAAGGGTCTACAGGTTTAATGGTGTTAATTATTATATTGATAAATTTGGCGTTAAATTTCAAACCTCTAGTAATTTTACAGCACATGTTCCTATTGCCAACGGCAATATATTTGAAAGAAATAAACCTGGCGATTCAGTGTATAGTTTTGTAGCAAAACAGTTATACGCTATAGCCTCTTATGTTGATAAACAAATATTCTGGAAAGCGCAGATAGAACAGATATTTGTAACAAGGGATAATGAGTTTATATTAATTCCAAAAATTGGTAACCATCAAATTTTATTTGGTGATGCTAATAATTTGGAAACCAAGTTTGAAAAGCTATTTGTGTTTTATAAAGAAGGTTTAAGTAGAGTAGGGTGGAACAAGTATAAAACCATAGATATCAGGTTTGATAAACAAGTTGTTTGTAAATAGAAAAAGAAAAATTTTATTAAATAAAAGATATAAAAATGCAACCTCAAGAATTAAAAATTGTAGTAGGCTTAGACATTGGAACAACGAAGGTTTGTGCCATTGTAGGTACTAAAAATGAACATGGCAAAATAGATATTCTTGGCATGGGAAAAGCGGAGAGTTTGGGCGTAATTCGTGGGGAAGTTAGAAACATTGATAAAACTGTTAGCGCCATTAATGAAGCCATTGCAAAAGCAAAAGAAAGCGTAAGCAAAAACCCAAATACAAATATAAAAGGTATTGAAATTTCATCGGTACATGTTGGTATTGCAGGGCAACATATTAAAAGTTTGCAACACAGAAATAGCATTAGCAGAACTAATACTGAAGATGAAATTAGCAAAGATGATGTGGAGCGTTTAATAAAAGATACTTATAATTTAGCATTGCCTCCAGGCGATAAAATTATTCATGTATTGCCTCAAGAATATACTGTAGATGATGAAGTAGATGTAATTGAACCTATTGGCATGACAGGTATTCGCTTGTCAAGTAATTTTCATATTATTACAGGTCACATTGAAGCCATTAAAAATATTGATAAATCGGTAAAAAGAGCAAATTTAACAATTGCTGGTTTAATACTTGAACCACTTTCAAGTGCTGATGCAGTATTAGCGCAGGAAGAATTAGAAGCAGGAGTTTGTTTGGTTGATATTGGAGGTGGAACTACTGACGTGGCCATTTTTAAAAACGGAATCATTCGTCATACCTCTGTTATTCCTTTTGGGGGTAATGTAATTACTGACGATATTATTGATGGTTGTCAAGTATTGAGAAATCAAGCAGAGTTATTAAAAGTAAAATTTGGTTCAGCTTTAGAAGAACAAAACAAAGAAAATGAAATTGTTACCATTCCAAGTTTTAGAGGTCGTGCGCCAAAAGAAGTTTCTATAAAAAACTTAGCCAAAGTAATTCAATCACGTGTAGAAGAAATTTTTGAAGAAGTTTTGTTTCAAATAAAATCATCGGGATTAGAAAAGAAATTAAATGCAGGTATCGTTATAACAGGTGGTGGTTCTCAATTAAAACATTTAACCATGACGGTAGAATTAGTTACTGGAATGGATACTAGAATTGGCTTTGCCAACGAGCATTTAGGGAAATCACACATTGATGAAATAAAAAGTCCAATGTATGCCACCGCAGTTGGTTTGGTTATTAAAGGTTTTGAAGGAATTGACATGAGCAGTGAAGAATCAAATGAAGAGTTATTAGATATAAAAGAAGTAAAGGAAGGGAAAAGTATTTTTAAAGGTTTATTGAAAAAATACAATAACTGGATGTTCAGTGCTGACGACATGAAAGACTTTTAGTAATACAAACAATAAAAAAAAATAATTATAACGCCAATGTTTAAAAAAGCAAAGGCATAAATAACAACAACATGGAATCAAGAATAAAATTTAATTTACCAAAAGAAAAATCATCTATTATTAAAGTAATAGGTGTTGGTGGAGGAGGTGGAAATGCTGTAAATCACATGCACGAACAAGGAATCAAAGGAGTAGATTTTATTATTTGCAATACCGATTTGCAGGCTTTAGAAGCAAGTGCAATTCCAAACAAAATTCAGTTAGGCGCTAGCTTAACGCAGGGTTTGGGTGCTGGCGCAAATCCTGAAGTTGGTAAAAAAGCTGCTATGGAAGCCATTGAAGATATAATTGACATGCTTGGTGTTAATACCAAAATGTTATTTATAACTGCGGGCATGGGTGGTGGAACTGGAACTGGTGCTGCTCCTATTATAGCTAAAACAGCTAAGGAAATGGATATTTTAACAGTTGGTATTGTTACTACTCCTTTTAATTTTGAAGGTAAAAAAAGAAAAACTTTTGCAGATGAAGGTTTAGAAAACTTAAAACGTTCTGTTGATTGTTTGCTAATTATTAGCAACGATAAAATAAAAGACATGTACGGAAACTTAGCATTGCGCGAAGCTTTTGGTCATGCCAATAATATATTAACAACCGCTGCAAAAGGTATTGCCGAAATAATTACTCATCCTGGTTATATAAACGTGGATTTTGAAGATGTAAAAACAGTAATGAAGGCTAGTGGTGTAGCCCTAATGGGAAGTGCAATGGCCGAAGGTGAAGACCGAGCTTTAGTAGCTGTTAAAGCTGCATTGGCATCGCCTTTATTAAACGATAATCAAATAGTTGGTGCCAAGAATATATTGTTAAATATTTCATCAGGAACTGAAGAAATATTAATGGAAGAATTT
>JBIILW010000106.1:0-6484 GCA_044338265.1 Bacteroidia bacterium
ATTGGCTGTTTTACGACCCACTCCTGGCAACTTCATCAATTCCTCGGTGCTTTCAGGAATTTTATTTTTAAAATCTTTCACCAACATTTGAGCCATGCCAATTAAATGCTTACTTTTATTACTTGGGTAACTAACCGATTTAATATAATAAAACACTTCATCGAACTCAGCTTCTGCCAATTTATTAGGATTTGGAAATGCTTTGAATAATTCTGGTGTTACCAAATTTATCCTTTTATCTGTGCATTGAGCTGAAAGAATAACAGCTATTAATAACTGAAACGGATTTTCGTAATGTAATTCTGTTTCTGCAATTGGCTGATTAGTTTTAAAATAATTAATGATATGCTCAAATCTTTCCTTTTTTCTCATAAAATAGTTTCGTAATATTTATACAATGTTTAAATCAAATTGTTTGAACAATAATTCTATTAGTTATTATTGCTCCAAAATAAACTAAAAACATGAGATTTTTTATCACCATTGCTATCATTTTTTCTTTCAACTTTTTTGCAAAAGCACAAGAAAATACCGACAGCCTTCAAAATGCATTTAATCCTGAAACTAAAAAAGCGTTTTTTATGTCCAATAAAACGATTTTTTTCAATACTGCAGACTCTATTAATCCTGAATTTGAAGTGGTAAATGGAAAAGAATTGGTTTTTAAATACGAGTTTAGAAGCAAAGAATATTTAATGATTTCGGATGATGAGTTTGTAGAAAGATTGTTTTTTAAAGTTTTGCCAAAAGGCAATAAATTTATATACAACCTTAATAATTTCAAAAAATCACATTTATTATATTCCCAAAGTTGTTTTTGTATGGATGCGGGAAATTATGTAATTCAAAAAGGAAGTATTGTAGGTAAAAAAGTGAATAAAACTACTTGGGATGTTCAAGTTAAATTTAGCTACATTACAAGAAATTCTAAGGATTTAGTAAATAAAGTTTATCATTTAAAATACAAGATTGCTAAAAAAGATGATAACTAATTTTGAAATAAAACCAGCTACAATTAACGATGCACAAACCATTGTTGATTTAATAAAAGCCATTGCTGAATACGAAAAACTTTCAGACCAAGTTCAAGCAACTCCCGAAACTATTATTGAACATTTATTTTCACATAAATCTTATGCTGAATGCATCATTGCATTTGAAAACAACGAACCCATAGGTTTTGCATTGTTCTTTCATAATTTTAGCACTTTTGTAAGTAAACCTGGCATTTATTTAGAAGATTTATTTGTGTTAGAAAGCCACCGAGGAAAAGGATACGGCAAAAAATTATTGCTACAAGTAATTGCGTTAGCAAAACAAAGAAACTGTGGCAGAGTAGATTGGAGTGTGCTAAATTGGAATAAACCGGCTATTGATTTTTACGAAAATTTGGGTGCTACCGCAATGAACGAATGGACTACTTACAGGTTAAATGAAGAAACAATTTCTACACTTTTAAACAAATGATTATAAATATTTACACCGATGGCGCGGCAAGGGGAAACCCGGGAAATGGTGGCTATGGCATTGTTTTAACAAGTGGACAATTCAAGAAAGAACTTTCAGCAGGTTACCGATATACTACCAATAACCGCATGGAATTATTGGCTGTTATTGTTGCTTTACAGCAATTAAAAAATCCAAATATGCAAGTTAATATTTATACCGATAGTAAATATGTGTGCGATGCCATTGAAAAAAAATGGGTTTTTGGTTGGAAAGCAAAAGGATTTGTAGGTAAAAAAAATGCAGATTTATGGAACGAATTTTTGAAAATATATGCGCAACATCAAGTAAAAATGCATTGGGTTAAAGGGCATGCCGGACATCCTGGTAATGAACGCTGCGATGTGTTAGCCACTGAAGCTGCCGATAATAAATCTAATTTATTAATTGACCACGTATATGAACAAGAGCAAAAAACTGAAAATGGATTGTTGTAAATAAAATTCATTTCAATAATATTAATTTAAATATAGTTAGCTTGAAATTTTATATTAACCAAGTTGCGTTCGTAATCAATGTCCCCTATTTAAGAAATATCATTGCCATAGCTAATTCAAAATCCAACATTTAAAATTCAAAATTTATTAAATATATTGCACACATGCTTAAATCACGTTTTATTATCTTATTTTCTTTATTTACTTTTATTGTAAATGCGCAGGAAAAGCCCATTACAGGTACTTTAAATAAAAAAGCTGATAAATTATTTAATCAAGCTTTAGAAAACTTCACCCTTCAAAATTACAGCGAAGCTATTTTGCTTTGCAATAAAGCCATACAAGTTGATGACAAATATATAGATGCACACATGCTTTTGGCCGATTTATACGAAGGGGAAGAACAAGAAATAAAAGCGCAGGAATTATACCATCAATTGATAAAAGTAAATCCTAATTTCCCCTTAAGTTACCTAGGATTGGCCAATTACATGTATGAAAATGCGAATTATGATAGTGCACAATTTTATATCAAAAAATTTGTTCCTTTTCCAGATTGGTTTGCAAAAAAAACTGTTGGTTTAAAATTAGAAAAAAATATTGATTTTGCAGTTGAAGCTATCAAACATCCTGTTCCTTATAAACCTATTAATTTAGGTGTTAATGTAAACTCCATTCACGATGATTATTTTCCTGTTCTTACTGCAGATTTGCAAACACTGTTATTCACCCGAAACTTAGGTGATAGAAGAACAGGAAATGAAGACTTTTTTATCAGCAAAAAAGAAGGAATTGGATATTCAAAAGCTAAACCAATTGGTGCGCCCATAAACAGCGATAAAAACGAAGGAACTGCATCTATAAGTGTGGATGGACAATATATATTTTATACTTATTGTGCCGATGTAGAAACAAGTTGTGACATATTATTAAGTGTACTTGATGGATTAGAATGGAGTGCTCCAAAAAACTTAGGACCACCAGTAAACACACGCAGTTGGGAAACACAACCAAGTGTTTCTTTCAATGGTAAAACTGTTTATTTTGCCAGTACCAGGCCAGGTGGTTTTGGTGGAAGTGATATTTGGATGACATTTTATAATAATGGAAAATGGGCGCCTCCTATGAATTGCGGACCAGAAATAAATACTGAAAAAGATGAACAATATCCTTTTATAGCGCTGGATGATAAAACACTGTTTTTTGTAAGTGCGGGACATCCAGGAATGGGCGGTTTGGATATTTATAGCAGTAAAAGAACTAACAACGGACGCTGGCAAACTCCTGTAAATATTGGTTATCCAATAAATACTAACAAAGACGAACAAAGTTTTAGTATTACCAGCGATGGAATCAATGCATTTATTTCATCGGCAAAAGAAGGTGGATTTGGTGGCTTAGATATTTATCAATTTGAATTGTACAAAGAAGCTCGTCCCGAGCAAACAGGTTATGTAAAAGGTATAGTATATGATGCCATCAAGAAAAATAAATTAGCAGCAAAATTAGAATTGATTGATTTAGCTACTAAAAAACCTGTGATTGAAACTCGTTCTAACAAAACTACTGGTGCTTTTTTATTGAGTTTGCAAGGCAATAAAAACTATGCATTGAATGTAAGTTTGGCTGGTTATTTATTTTATTCCGAAAACTTTAGTTTAAAAGAACAAAACAATGTAGAACCTTTGTTTTTAGATATTCCTTTAACACCAATAATTGCTGGCGCAAAAGTGGTACTTAAAAATATTTTCTTTGAAACTGCCAAGTTCGATTTGAAACCAGAATCGGTTACAGAATTAGATAAATTAGTTCAGTTTTTACAAGTAAATCCAAAGGTTAGAATTGAAGTAAGCGGACATACCGATAACCAAGGTAAAAAGCAAGATAACTTAACACTTTCTAACAACCGTGCTAAAGCTGTTTATGAATATTTGGTAACTAATAAAATTGTATCATCAAGAATCACTTATAAAGGATATGCCGAAACACAACCTTTGGTTGACAATTTAACAGAGGCAAACAGGGCCAAAAATAGAAGAACAGAATTTAAAATTATTTTATAAAAACTATACATGTTTACAAGCAAAACAACGGTAAGAGTTCGATATTCTGAAACCGATAAAATGGGTGTGGTATATCATGGAAACTATGCGCAATACTTAGAAATAGGGCGAACAGATGCTTTGCGACAAATTGGTTTAACCTATAAAAGTTTTGAAGATAATGGCATCATGATGCCAGTGTTGAGTTTGAATTGCAAGTATTTAAAATCGGCATTTTACGATGACGAATTAACAATAATTACCATGCTAAAAGTAATGCCAAAAGTGCGCATTCATTTTTATTTTGAAATATACAATCAGCAAAATGAATTACTAACAAAAGCGGAAGTGGAATTGGTAAATGTGGATATGAAAACAAATAAACTGACAATGGCTCCAATGGTTTTAATTGAAGCTTTGAAACCCTTTTTTGAAATATAGGTTTAATTCGTTTAGCTATAAAATATGCTCATGGCCGCTGGCAACTGTCCGCTAGCATATTCTTAACACTTAAAACCGTAAACTTTAAACTCCTAATTACTTTTTACTTCATAATTTATACTTCATACTTTTAATTGCTTTTCACCAATTCTTCGTATTTTTTTATCAGGATTTCATCATTTTTATTTTGCAATTGCAATTCAACATTACCTGTGTCTTTTAACAATTGTTTTTTTACTAAATCATTTTTCATAACCAAGTTTTCTTTAATTTCATTTACGCTATTAAATAATAAATATTTGCGTTCTTCCCCGTCCATTTTATTACTTAAGTTTTGGAAAACAGCAACCGCATCATTGATTATTTCATTGTTAGAACGCAATAAATACTTGGTGTACAAATACATTAAATTTCTCTTACCATAGTTGGTTTTGTTAATGGCTTTTTCAAAATAACTGTTTTCATTTTCAAATGAATTTTTACTTATAACAGAACTTACAGCTTGACTAACACTAAAATTAAAATAGGTTTTCCATTTTCCAATTGCTTGTAAAGCTACTAAACTATCTAAATTACTTAAACCATATAAGCCGCTTGCCAATACTTGGTTGGAGCTATCAGCTAATGCCAATTCAAAAACAGACTTGTATTTATAATCATTCCAATTATATAAAACCATTAATGCGCTAGTTCTGATACTAGCCGATTTTTTATCATTACATAAAGCCAAAATTTCATTTTCAAATAATTTTTGGTCCTCTGCTTTTAACTGACTAATAACTTGAAATCCTAATTCAATTACTCGTTTATGATTAAAATTTAAACAATATAAAACTGCATTTTTTAAATCATTATTCATTGATTTATTTGCTTTTGTATAATTAAGTAATAAACCTACAATGGCTTGTTGTTTTGCCTTCCAACTTGGCACATTCGTTAATTGTGCAAACCAAGTTTCATTAGGTTGTGTTAAATCTATTTTAGCAACCAAAGCTTTATCAACGTCAAAATTGATTAAGAAAATAGAATCGCCTTTAAAAGAAAATGTTTCATTGATTTTGGTAATTTTTATGGGTAAATGTTGAACACCATTTTTATCATAAACATCCACAAATATTGGCAATTCATAGAGGCCAACTAAAGACGAATCTTGTTTTTGAGTTACACTAATACTTGCCGTATTTCCGTGATATATTCCATGATATAGTGTATTTAAAAACAATTCAGGGTGACCAGCTTTTAAAAACCATTGGTTAAAAAACCAATTTAAATCTCTACCAGTTATTTCCTCAAAAGCCAAACGCAAATGATGTATTTCGGCACTTTTAAATTTGTTTTGAGTAAGGTACAATTGCAATGATTTAAAAAACGCTTCATCCCCTACTTCTTTGCGCAGCATGTGTAATATTCGACCACCTTTTGAATAACTTACCCCATCAAACATGTCTTCTTTATTGTGGTAATAAAAGCGAATGGGAGTTTTAGTTGCGTTTTGTTTCCCTCGCAAATAACCTAGTAAATTTCCTTCAAAAGCTGCATCGGCTTCTATGGCTCCGTGTTTCCATTCATTCCAAATGTATTCGCCATAAGTAGCAAAACTTTCGTTTAAAGGCAAATTACTCCAGCTTTCAGCTGTGGTTAAATCGCCAAACCAATGATGAAACATTTCATGCGCAATGATATCTTCTTGATCATTATCGTAATGCTCGCGTTCATCGTGTTGCACAAACTCGCCATGAATAACAGCAGTAGTATTCTCCATGGCTCCGCTTACATAATCACGCACTATAATTTGACTGAATTTTTCCCAAGGATAATCAACTCCCAAACGTTCACTAAAACAGGTTAACATTTCGGCAGTAGGACCAAAAATTAAATCAGCATATTTAGCATAATCTTTTTCTAAATAATAACTTACTTCTATGGAATCACGCCATTTATGCTTAGTAATATTAAACTCACCAATGGCCATCATGGTTAAATAAGGTGCGTGTGGCAAATTTTGTTTCCAATAATCGGTGTGGGTTCCATCGGCATTTTTAAAAATTGAAATTAGCT
>JBIILW010000107.1:0-6467 GCA_044338265.1 Bacteroidia bacterium
AATCTAACCTTTTAGTAAGGCGTCAAGTATTAGAAGATGCTGAAAATTTATATTTTTTATATTACAGTGGTATTTTAAAAAGGAATAAAGCAAATCACCAAATAACTGTTTTGTATAATAAACAAGTGAATGCATACTCAGCATTTATGGACAAGCAGTATATGTGGATTGGAGCAGATGGCGGTTCTTTTTTTAGTAAATTTGATTACAATAAGAAAGGAAAAAATACTTTTTCTAAAATCAAATTTCCTAAAAGTAATGCTGCAATTGTGAGTATTCTTCATTTAAAAAATAATGACTTAATATTAGGGTGTTTTTATTTAAATAAGCTTTTGATTTATAATACAAAGCATGGTAAAAATAGGGAAGTGGCCATCAGTGAAATCAAAAAGTTTTCAAATGATTTAATGGTCAGAAAACTTGTTAATGATAGCAATGGTAATATTTTAGTGGCTTCAAATCATGGATTAATTGTTTTAAATAAAAAACTAAAAACAATCCATCAAATTACAAATATTGGAATTAATAAACGTGCAAATTTTAATTATGAAATTCATGATGTTTATATAGCATATAATAAAAATATTTTTTTAGCTACTGATGATGGGCTTGTTGAATTAAGTTCAATAGATTATTCATTTGTGAGAGTTATCAATTTAAATAATTTACTGAATAATAGAAAATGTATTTTCGTTACCCAAGATAATTTTAAAAGGTTTTGGATTGCTACCTATAAAGGCCTGTTTTGTTATGATGATCAATTGAAAATTATTGAACATTTTACCGTTAATGATGGTTTACCTGATGACGAATACAATTTTAACGCATGCAAAAAGCTTGAAAATGGAAATATCATATTTGGTGGTCTTAACGCTTATATTATGATTAATCCGGCAGATATTAAACTTAATATTATTAAAAATCAGCTACTTTTTTCAGGAATTTATTCCAATTCAAATAATAGTAATAAGGAACTTTACGGTGAAAATATTAATAACTCAAGTAAGCCGTTTGTTATTACCAAGGGTAAAGAGTTACTAACTTTAAAATTTAGCATTTTAGATTATTTAAACGCTAAAGAATGTAATTATTGGTATAAATTAAATAATCAATCAGATTGGATAAATATGGGAAATTCAGGTATGTTACAATTATGGAATTTGCCAAAAGGAGAAAATAATATTTTAGTTAAAGGAGAGAATAGTATGGGTATTTCTTCCTCCAATTCTCTTTTATTTAATGTATTTGTGGCTATTCCATTTTATGAAGAAAACTGGTTCATATCTTTGTTTATTATTTTTGTAATTTTAATGTTTGCCACTTTGTTTTATATTAAAATTTCCAGTTATAATAAATTAAGAGAAATTAAAAAAGAGTTACTGTACGATATTCACGATGAACTTGGGGGTATTTTAACAAAAACATCCATGCGTGTAGAACTTATTTCACTAAAAAATACTGTAAGCTCTGATGATTTAAGTTTTATTATTTTCAATGTAAAAGAGGCCTTACAGTCGGTTAGAAATGTATTATGGAGTTTGGATTCAGATTCAAGTAATATTGATAATTTATTAGATAGAACAAGGTCCAATTTAAATTTTATTTTTAGAGGTTCAGCATTCGATTTTTTAATTAAACATAAAATAAACGAAAAAGATTTTAACATTCCTATTAATACCAAACGTAATATTTTATTAATCATTAAAGAAGCTGCTACCAATACCCTCAAACATTCTAATGGCAATGAATTTATGGTTTTAATTTCTAAAAAGGAAAAAAAATATTTTTTACAAATATCTGATAATGGAAACTGTTCCCACCTTGAATTAAATAGTATTGGCTATGGTTTTAAAAGCCTGCAAAAACGAGCGGAAAGAATAAATGGAAAGCTTCATTTATACCACAACGAAACAGGTTTCTTTATTGAATTGCTTTTTTAACTTATTTATATGACAAAATGATACATAGTTTATGTGACATTTTGTGGTGTTATTATGTGTGTGCTTAATGTAGTTTTTTATACATTGAAATAGGTTCTTTGTTCCTTAATAAATTATACACCAAATAATCATTTGGTGTATTGTTTTTAGTACAGATAACACTATGAATACAAATAAGCAAAATAAGAAAATCGCCAAAAGTAGTAATTGGAATTTATTGTTATTACTTTCCCTACTCCTCGTTTTAGCTGATAATAGGTTAACTATTGCGCAAACTTGTTTTGCTCCATATAATCCAACTCCTGCGAGTAATTGGGGAATAAAAAGATTGTTTCAATCATCCACTGTAATTTGGAATGGTGGTACGCCCACCGCTGCCGATTTAAACGCAGATGGGATTTCTGAAATCCTTGTGCCCGCTAGTGATTACACTGGGTTTTATGTGTATAAAGGTAATGGTACAAATGCAAGTACTGCTACCAAACAATATGTAATAGCAACTTCCTCTGCGCGATCTGTTCAACCAGCCATTGCCAATATTATTGGAAATGCTACTTCTTCCCCTGAAGTTGTAATGGTAAATACTACTGGTTTTGTTTATATTTTTAATAATGTTAGCGGAACAGAATCGAGCTATTTATACAAATCAACTACAGCTTCCCAATATACCAGCACAGCAACTCCTTATATTGTAGATATAGATGAAGATGGACAAGCAGAAATAGTTTTAGGAAATGACATTTTTGGAATTGTTAGCGGAGCATTGGTTAAACGTGTTGCTGGTCCTGCCTTGGGTTATGTTGGTGTTTCCTCTGGATCTACTGGTTGTCCTGTAGATGTTATAGTAACTGATATTTTAACATCCAACCCTGGTAAAGAAATTATATTTGGTTCTAAAGTCTATGGTGTTAATCTTTCTACAGGTGTTACCACCGTTTTAAAAGATTTAAGTACAGTTGTGGGTTCAGGTATTGCAGCAAATGACAATGGTCCAACAGCAGTTGGCGACATGAATTTAGATGGGAAATTAGATATTTTATACAATGGTTCGGCCTTTGTTGTTATCTGGGATCCTAACGGAACAAATTTGGCAAATACTTTACTGTTAAAAAGAAATCCGCCTAGTTTTAATTATGGTGCAAGAGGTTTGCCTTTAATTGCCAATGTATATAATGATAAGACAACAGGTGGTAAAACCACAGATTTACCTGAAGCAGTTATCATCAATTCTGTAAGTGGAAGCGCTGGAATTGTAACTGCCTATAATTTAAATTATAATACCACTGCAGGAACTACCAGTCAATATATTTGGTCAATAGCAACCAATGATATGTCTGGTTGTACTGGAATTACTGCTTTTGACTTTGATGGCAATGGAATGCGTGAAATAGTTTACCGCGATCAAAGTAACCTAAGGATTATTAATGGTAATTTGGCAGTACCGGTAAATTACGTTTCTTACCCAGTAACTTCTGCTACTTGGGGAGAATACCCAATTGTGGCAGATTTGAACAATGATGGAGAAGCAGAAATTGCTGTAACAGGAAACAATACGTTGCAAGTATTTGCGCGTGATACCAATTCATTTGCATGGAAAGGAGCACCAAATTATTGGAACCAGCGTAATTATAGAATTGTAAATATTAACAGTAATTTAACTGTTCCAACTACAGAAATTAATGCTGCTATATCTGCTGCTTATAATAACAATGAAGCTCAGTTGCAATTAATGGATGCTTTAGGAGCTGGAGTACCTTATGGTTATACCTATGCTCCAAATGCGAGCATTGCTATTTCAAGTGTAGTTGGCTCTTGTCCTGCCTTAACTATTGCAGCAACAATTAGTAATAATGGTGCTGCAACTTTAGTAGCAGGAACTCCTATCTCTATATATGATGCCAATCCAACTACAAGTGCAGCAAATTTAGTTGGAACATTTGCAACAACTGCTGAAGTAGCAGTGGGCGCAACTTTAAATGTAAGCATTCCAGTAAGTTTGATTAAAAATACGACAACGGTATTTGCTGTAGTTAATGACAAAGGAACTACCGCTCGACCATTTACGTTAAGTACAGCTTTCCCTAATTCAGGAATTTTTGAATGTAATTACACCAACAACATGGCGAGTGCTGCGGTGACATGTTTGGATTCAGATGCGGATGGTATTGCGAATATTGACGACATTGACGATGACAACGATGGAATTGTAGATGCAATCGAATCGCCTTCATGTTTCTTCTCTGCTAACAACTGGAACACCATTAACAAATCAAGTATTGTTAAGGTTACTTCCGATTTAAATATGGTAGCAGCCAATTCCAATTTGGCCGCTTTAACCGATGGGTTGAATACCGCTGCGGTGCAATTTGTATCTGCACCAGTGCAATCACAATTGAACAAGGAATTATTGAAAATTGAATTGGTTCGTCCAACTCAATTGGCTACAATATACATCAACAAGACTACCGGCCCAGGTGCTGAAGTTTTTGGCCCAACAGCCAATACCTTAAAAGTACAAGGATCTAATGACGACATTGCTTGGACAGATTTAACTGCTGCCATGACCTTGCCAGCCAATGCCACCAATGTGACCAACAATGGCGCAATTACTTTGACAAATTCTAATAAATTTACCTTAACCACAAATTTAGGAGCTTACAAATACTACCGTATTTATGGCTTTGCCAATGCAAATACCGGTGCAGGTATCATCTCCGAAATTTACATGGATGTGAATACTGCGCTTTACCAAGCCTCTTTATATCCAGCTGCAACGTGTAATGCCGATGCCGATAATGATGGTAAATTAAACCATTTGGATTTGGATTCGGACGGAGACTTATGTTCAGACGCCAGAGAAGCGGGAACTACAAATTCCAATACTGCAAATTTTATTTTCACAGGTTCCATGGGAACCAATGGTTTAGACAATACCTTAGAAACTGTTGCCGATAATGGCATTTATACGGGGACGTATACTTATTATTTTGCCAATAATAATTTAATCAACGCCTGTAAAAATACCGATGGTGATGGTATCATGGATGTAAAAGATCTTGATGATGATAATGATGGAATTACAGATTGTTCAGAAGGTACAGTAATACCCTTTAACTTTTCATCACCAGCTTTATTTACCAATAGAAACGTAGACACAACTGGCATTACTCAATTTTCTTCTTACCAAGTAGCTCCATTCTCCTCACAAATAGCGCTTCCCGCTGGAGATGCGAATGGTAATATTTCGTTGGCACTTCCTGCAGGAGTTGGTTTGAATACCAATTATAATTTAGACTTTTCAATTCCAACCAGTATAAAAGTTTCTTCTCAAGGAATTTCTATCAGTGGTTTTTTAACCTATAACGAATACCACGAATTCAATGCCAAGGGCATGCGCATGATGGTGTTTGATCCAGCAGCAGAATTGGAATTATGGAATGGAACGGCTTGGGTAGCCATGCCAGCTAATTTTGCAGGAACTACCATTCGTTGGAGACCAAAAGGGAATGGCACAAAATTCTATTTCTTGATTCAAGATGTGACTTCTTTCAATTGGAAATACTTTAATAACGATGCAGGAACTGCAAACGGTACCACCATTAATATTTCACGAGCGTGTATAGAACAAGACACTGATGGTGATGGCATACCAAATCATTTAGATTTAGATTCAGATGGGGATGGTTGTGCCGATGCTACAGAAGCGGGAAGCTCAACCACTGCAACAAGCATTACAGTTTACCCAACGGGTGCCGATGCCAATAGCAATGGTTTGTTAACCAATTATGAAAATTCAACAGTTGGATTAGATGGATTTATCAATTATACGGCTACTTACGATCCAAATGCGTTGTCGTATAACATGGCATTTTGCCGCGATTTTGACAATGATGGTATTATAGACATCGATGATATTGACGATGACAATGATGGAATTTTAGACGTGGTGGAATCACCTTCTTGTTTCTTCTTGAAAACAGATTGGAATCAAAAACCGAAGAGTGATTTTGTGAGCGTTTCAACAGAAGTAGCCCTATTAACTACATCAAATAATATTGCAGGATTAAGTGACGGTGCTACGGCAGCAGCAGTAACTTTTGCCACATCGGCAGCACAATTAAACAAGGAATTGTTTAAAATGACCTTCTTACGACCAATTCAATTAGACGCGTTCTATATCAATAAAACGAGTTCAGCCAACCTTTTTGGTAATGTACCTAACAGTATAAAAATACAAGGTTCAAACGATAACACGGTTTGGACAGATTTGACGGCAGCCATTACTCCGCCATTGAATGCAACCAATAACATTCCATTAGGACTTACGACTGCTTTAGCCAATTCGAACAAATTTAATATTACACAAAATGCAGCGAAGTATAAATATTACCGTATTTATGGGGTAGCAGTTGCAACAACTATAGCGGGCATTGCAACAGAAATTTATTATGATGTAAACGCCAATTACGATGGTTCGATGTTCCAATTGCCGCTTTGTAATTCGGATGTGGATGGCGATGGTATTTA
>JBIILW010000365.1:0-6453 GCA_044338265.1 Bacteroidia bacterium
CTTTCTTCGTTAATGTCTACCCCATAAATATTGTTTTCCAAAATGGCTAAGTCAGTATCAAACAAACGCAATGGCGTATTGGTTAACTCGGCAATAATATCATCCACAAATGTATGTTCTTGTACCAAAGTATTTACCGCCTGGTTTAAAAATGCACCACTACCGCAAGCAGGATCCAAAATTTTTAAAGTGAGCAACCAATCTTTGTATTGGTTCAAGGTTTCATAAAGTTCAATGCCTTTTGCATTGAGTTTTCCATCGGCTTTTTGGTGTTCAAAAATGGCAATGTCAATATCTAAATTCAGCGCTGCTTTTTTCTCTGCACATAATTTACCAACGGTATTTTCTACTATGTATTTGGTAATGTATTTGGGTGTATAAAACACACCATCTTTTTTGCGTTTGCCTTTGGTTTTATCGGCTACTTCGCCTTTTAACTCCGCTTCTACTTCTTCTATTTCACTTAATGAATGTTCAAAAATATGTCCGAGAATATTTACATCTACATCGGTATTGAAATCGTATTTGGAGAGTTTTAATAAATCATTTTTCAGTACGTCATCATCTACCAATAAAGTATCCAATACTTCATCGGGCGCAAATATTTCTCCGCCAAATTCAGGTATCAATATGCCACCTTTTTGGTCTTTTTTTCCTATAAACAAATTATTGAAAAACAGCGCAACCAATTCGTACAAAGGCTTAGGCGTATCAAAGGCATCGTTCTTTAAGTTCTGCCATTTTTCTACTATTTGCACTATAGAATTGGTAGCTACCAATCCTTTGTCTTCGGCAAAAAGCACAAACAATACTTTATCTAAAAACTTCTGCGATTTTTTAAAGAGTAATAGTTTATCGTGTTGCGGATTGTTCTTTAACACATTTTGGAAAAAACTATTTTTAAAAGAAGAGTAGTCCTTGTATAAACTCTTGGTTATATTCTCTTCATGAAACTTGGTTTCTTGTCGTAATAATTTAGGAATGTTTTTATCAAGCAGTCCTTCTTTGCGCAGGTAAAGGTAAAAACGTTTAAAGGTTTCTTTGTCTAAATTATACAAATCAAACTCTTCATAATCGGTTGCATCGTCTAAATAAAATCGGAGTTTATGAAAATTAGAAGAGATGACATAACTGCAATCTTTGTGGTTATTTTTATAGCCAAAAGCTTGGTCTTTTACTGCATCTAGGTTTTTGGTTTTATTGTCTTTTAGTTCAATTACTCCAACCACATTTTCGCCATGCATAATAGCACCATCGGCTTTTTTCGAATTGGCTTCGTTTTTCTTTTCCGTTTGTATGTTAAATGGTTGTTCTGGAAAAACAGAATAGCCCAACACCGCACCAAAAATATCTTTAATAAAACCTTCTTGGTATTGCTCTTCCTTAGCAACTTTAATATTGCTTATTTTATTGGTGCTATATACTTCTTTAAAACGCAAATAAGCTTGGTCAACCACTTCTGGGTCAAGGTAGCCTAAATGTTTTCGTATGATAGATTCTTGAAATAACGACATTATTTGTAGTTTGAATTAATCAGTGTAAAAGCATTCGTGATGCTTCATTTGTTAAAGCATTACAAATAGCGTTTGATACAATAATTATTTATATTTATTAAAAAACAAAACTATGTTTAAATTGCTTTTTTCCTAAGTTTAATTTTTTAAGAATTTGTAATTTGTTTTTATCAAAAAACATGACGCTTTTTATTGAATACAATTACAAGTTTGGTAGTAGATGATGTTAATGATAAAGGTTGAATGGTGTAATGAATTGGTCTTTATTTAGCCGCTTTTATTAGCTGTACTTTTTCTATTTTGTCCTTACAATATGCAAATGATTGAGGTGGAAATAAGTTAAAATCTTCTCTCAAACTTTTCGGTTTCTTGTATCGCTTAGGTTTAATTACTTCGATTGCAAACCCTTGTTCTTTATTTGCAAAATATTGATAGTAAAATTCTTCGCTAATACCAGAATGTTCTTGTGTCAATTCCCACAATGTGTCAAGATCGTGATTATGAATTACACCTACTTGAAACTCACCAATAACTTGTTGAACAGGGGAAGAAGCATATACAATAATTGATTTGATATTTTCATTTTTAAAAATAGCTTTTCTAAATTCAAATTTTTTAGTTCCGTCAAATATTTTGTACGCAAACTCGGGCTTAATTGATAATACTACTTTCATTTTCCTATTGAATAATTTGCAATGTTACGAAAATTTTCTCTGCTTATTTCTTGAAAACCTCTTGGAACACTATTTATGTCGGCTATAACATTATTTTCTATCAACCATTTCAAGTTAGGTCGCTTTTTAAAGGTATATGAATAAATAAATTTTACTACAAATGGTTTCAAGTTAGTGTAATAATCCCAATGCTTTTTCAATTCGTCTTCTGTAAATACACTTCTCTTTTTACAATGTGTGATAAATGTTTCTAAATCGGGTATATTGTCAATTACGTTTTCAATTATACCAAAAGTTGTAACAACTCCCTTGTGAATTCCTCCAGTCATATAAAATACAACTATATCTCCCGGATTTAAAGCTTTGAAATGAGAACGAGAAATATATACTTTGCTTAACGCATTTCTATGTGGCATATTTTCTATAAAATCAATTGGTGATTCGTTTCTTAGTATTGAGTCTGGAAACAAATCAGTATGATAGGCTGGATAAATTGGAACAATATACACTTTCGAATTGTTAGAAATAAAAGGAAATGTTTTTTTGGGATTTTCTAAATTAGCTTCTTGAGTTCTATTGAAGTTTTTCACTAACACAATTTCGTCTGTTGATTTCTTTAATCCAAATTTTTCAAATCCCCATTCCTCCAGTAAATTAATAAGTCGAATTTGTTCCGTACTTTTTTCAAAGATAGTTACATATACTTCTTCTATGTTTTTATCTACTAATGCGTTGTCAAAAATTATTTTCAAAAACCGTTCACCAATTTTGTAGCCATTACTAGTTACTTTAAAAGTTCCAATTTTTAATCTTCTTTTAGGCTTAAATGTTGGTTCTATGTCTGAATAATTTTCTTCTTTATCTTCAGTTTTTATGTATAAAAATGCTGACAAATTATTATTACTATAACATACATATGAAATCTCATCTGCTTTTTTATTAAACCATTTATCAAATCCTGGATAATCTTCTCTGAAACTATCAAAGAATAAATTTTGTAAATCTACTTTTGCAAAATATTCTTTTTTTACAGAAAGTACTTTATAGTCAACAAGAGAAGGATTTTCTGCAAAAACCATTTCTAAAAATTGGTCTATTTTAAAAACTCTTTCTGATATTCCTAAAAGCTCTGCCTTTGTGTGTATTTTTTTGTCTTCTGAAATTAATAAATCTACTCTATTGCATAATACTTCATTCAACAATTTAGTATCGTTTATGTCATTCTCATTAATATCTATCTTTTGGCTTACGCCTCTTAATATTTCGCTTTCAGGTGCAAGATTTATAATTTGATTATAACTTTGTATTTTAATATTAAATGTAGCTACAGTCTTTTCATCTTTATTTCTGTTAAGTTCTTCTATTGTTAATGGATGTATATATTTCTTATAATTTAGCTTTTCAAGCCAATTAAATAAAATACCAATATCAGTGTTTATAATTTTAGGTGTTTCTCTGTGAATTATAATATTTGTGTCTAATAATACTTTCATCTTTTATATCAATATTTGAAGTTAGTCATTACATTTAATGGGTTTTGTTTCAGCTTAGAACTTGGTTCAAAGCACAAAGCTTCATTTAACCACTGAACCGCCAATTTCTTGTAGCGTGTATTAGTCGTAGAACTACTTTTTTCCAGTTGGTGTGTCATCCGAATTATTTTTTTCGTCATCTAATTTATTATTGTCAGGGTTAATGTTAATTTGATGAGATTGTGTCCCTAGTAAGTCGGAAATATTTAATGGTTTACTGATTTGATATGGTTGATTTCCAAAAATGTCATTGATATTTAATGAAGGATTTATTTGATATGACTGTGTTCCAAGCAAGTCAGAAATATTTAATGGTTTGCTAATTTGATAAGATTGATTACCTAATATGTCATTAATGTTTAAAGCAGAATTTATTTGATACGACTGTGTTCCAAGCAACTCGGAAATATTCAATGGTTTGTTTATTTGGTATGACTGTGATTTTAATATATCATTTATTGTGTAATTCTTTTCGTCAGAGATACGAACCTCTTTTACCTCTTTTATTGTTTTGTCTTTGAGTTGAGGAACAAGCTTTTTCTCTTTCGCAAATTGTAAGAAATTATCTGCGTTGTATATCAAGATGCGAATACCTGTCAAGTAAAAAAACTCTTTAATAAGTTCTTCTCTTGGTCTTATTGTTTTGCCGTTTTCAATAGTCCACCAATCTTCCTTTCTGTCATCGGTTACAAATATTAACGGCTTTTTTTCTTTTTTGGAGTAATTGATAAGTTCTTTCCAAATAATTAAATCACCATAAACGTGTCTATCGCCTTTTTTTCTTTTATTTTCTAGGTCTTTGAAACCAGGCGGAATACTTTCCGCATATCTGTCTTTTCCCTCTATAAAAATTTTCTTTATTTCATCTTTTGAGAATTCTTTTCCAGTTGCGTTCTCAAAAAGGTCTGTCAGTTGTTCTAAAACTTCGTCTTTTGTTTTAAAGTCAGGATGAGTCTTTTTTTGCTTTTCTAATTCAGTCGAAATTTTCTTTAAAAATTCAGAATGAAGTTTATTAATATTGTCAATTACAATAGAAGGATGTTTTTTGAATTGATTTATTTGAGGTTCTAAATTCTTTTCAAAATTAGTCTCAAATACTTTATACAAATTAGAGTAAGAATATCCAATACCTTCAATTACGCCAACGCGATTTGAATGAAACTCCAAAGCCGCTTGATGAGGCAAAAACAATTTGTCTTTTATTGTTTTTAAGGCAGTCAAAAAGTCTTTACGAGTTAAGTCAGTATACCTATATAGATTTAATAAAGTATTGGTGTCAAAGGCAAATGTTCCTTTACTCCAAGCGTCATTTATTTCTTTTTCTGTTGGATCATAAAATCCGATAAATTCTTTCTTCATTTCTGTTTGTGTTGGTGTCTAAGTTTTACGCCTAACTTGTTTATATAGGAATGTTTTTCCCTAAAACCTTCCTATGTCTATCCGAAATTGGGTTGTTTTAGGAAGGTTTTTATTTTTACATTTCAAGTCATCAAAATGCTTTTTATTCCTTGAATCCTCTTTATTATTTAATGTATAAAATACCTTTTCGGCTTCCTTTTTTCCCAATTTGGACTTCCAAACTCCTCCGTTGGGGTCTTGCCTATGGTTGGTGTTTTCACCAACCATAAGCAAGTAGGATTACAAATCCTTAGATAATGGATTTGGATTTCAAATCCAAACCGGCAGTTTTTAAGCAACTCTTTCCAAATACTAGTTATAAGTAATTATTTCTATTGCCGAACCATCTGAACAGTCATTTGCATATTGAGAATACAAAATTGCACTTAATTGTATGCTTGTAACTTTTGTTTCTTCACATGCAGCACTAAAATCAGGATTAAAGCAACCATATAACTTACCATTATTCCTTGTGAGTGTCTTTTGTTTTACAAAAGTTTGTTTAACCGTGTTGAATAGGGCTTCATTGTTCATTCCATTTACATCTTCTGTGGTTTCAGGAATGCTGTCGATAAATTTCTTTACTTGTTCTTTCATTTGTTTAATTTGTTTTAATTTTTAAATTTTGCTATTTTTATACTTATTAAAACAAAAGTATCAATTAACTATTTATTTCCTAATTTTATTTTTATACTTTTTTATTTATTTGTGCTATTTAATATATAATTTTTGTATTATTTGTTTTAAGTACTTAATATTTAGTATAATAATATTTTAATAAAAACTTATTTTTTTAATATTAATTATTGAAATAAAATGAATATTAATTTAATTATTTATGTTTTGGCAAATACATCATTTACATTTTACCATATAATTTTCTATTAACCGTTTAAATGTTTTGGAAAGCTAATTGGATTTCACTGAATATTTATAGTTGATAATAAAAACCATGAGCAAGCTAAACAAGCAAAAGTTAAATATTAAGATATATACGATATGACAAAAAATAAGAAAATAACTGTTGTATTTGTAACGTTAAATTCTACATTTGCAGTCCTTTTTGCGGATGTGGCGTAATTGGTAGCCGCGCCAGACTTAGGATCTGGTGTTGAGAGACGTGGGGGTTCGAGTCCCTTCATCCGCACTGAAAGAAAATGAAATAAGACTGGAAATAATATTTCAGTCTTATTTTTTTTAACAATAAATTAAAAAAAGAATAAAATAAATACAATGAACGTAACATTTGATAAAAAAGATGCTTTAAACGGCACCATCTCCATACAAATAGGCAGCGCTGATTACATGCCTAATTATGACAAAAAATTAAAAGAC
>JBIILW010000108.1:0-6445 GCA_044338265.1 Bacteroidia bacterium
TAACGATTTTAGAAAAAGTGACTTATCAGGTGGGGCGAACGGGAGCCATTACGCCTGTGGCAAATTTAAAGCCTGTACAATTGGCGGGAACTACCGTAAAACGTGCAAGTTTGTACAATGCAGATGAAATAGAAAGATTAGATTTACACGAAAACGATACCGTTTTTGTAGAAAAAGGTGGAGAAATCATTCCAAAAATAGTTGGCGTAGATGTTGAAAACAGGAATCCAAATGCAATAAAAATTGTGTATCAAACCATTTGCCCTGAATGTAAAACAACATTGATTAGAAAAGAAGGAGAAGTCATTCACTATTGCCCAAATTTAAATCATTGTCCGCCACAAATAATTGGAGCAATAGAACATTTTGTAAGCAGAAAAGCCATGAATATAGATAGTTTGGGAGGAGAAACAGTGGCTGCTTTTTATAAATTAGGTTTAATAAAAACTTATGCTGATTTGTATGATTTGAAATATGAACAAATTTTGAATTTAAGTATTGAAACCAATGAAGAAATAGATGACAGTAAAAGCAAAAAAAGATCAATAAAAGAAAAATCAGCTCAAAATATAATTGAAGGAATTCAGGCATCGAAATCTATACCGTTTGAAAGAGTTTTGTTTGCACTCGGAATTAGAATGATTGGTGAAACTGTTGCAAAAAAATTGGCAAAGCACTTTCAAAATATGGATAATATTATTGCTGCAAGCAAAGAACAAATAGCCGAAATTTATGAAATAGGTGATAAAATTGCTATTCAATTAACACAGTTTTTTAGTGACAAAGAGAATGTGGAAATGATTGAAAAACTTAAAAATAATGGATTAAAACTTGCTATTGAAGAAGAAGAAGGTTTGGAAAGAAGTAATAAATTAGAAGGTAAAACGTTTTTAGTAAGTGGTACTTTTCAAATGAGTAGAGATGATTTGAAAAAAATGATTGAGCTAAATGGTGGTAAAAATATTGCTGGAGTTTCAAAGAATTTAAACTACTTAATAGCTGGTGATAAAATGGGACCTGAAAAACTAAAAAAAGCAAGCGATTTAAATATTAATATAATAAATGAACAAGATTTTTTAAGCATGATTAAATAATAAAATTACATTAAATAATGAAAATTCAATTTTTAATACTATTAATTTTAAATTCAATTTTGGGTTTTTGTCAAAATGATACCATTCAATTAAATAATTGGGGTAAAGACGATAGGTTTCATAAATATGAAAATACGTTGGCTTTGTTCAAAGTGAATAGCGATACCATTCAAAGCATGGATTTTGAAGATTTAAAACCTGCAATACCAATCATTATTAAAAAGCCAATTGGTTTTAAAAACTACGCTTATGGCTATTTGTTTTTTTCGGGATCTTATAATAATAAAAACGAAGGTTTTGTTACAGTTTTAGTGGGTGATTATAATACTCAAAACCCAACAATCTGGGTAGATAACAACCAAAATTTTGACTTTACAGACGATCAAAAACAATTGCTTCCTTATTATTATCAAAAAGGAATAGAAATTGAATTAGATAATTCAACAATTACTGGAGGAAAAAACAGAATTTTATTGACTAGAACCATGCTTTTTGGAAAACTTGAATTAAGGAAACAAAAAGACGATTATTATAAATATTATTACAAAGACAGAACGTTTATTGGTCTTGACTTAACATACAGGGAGCAAAGGTATTTGGCTAAAAGTGGAATTGTAAAATTAGATGACGACAGCTTTAGAATTGCGCTTCACGATGGAAATTATAATGGAAAATTTAATGACAATGATACAGATAGAATTGTTATTATTAATTATAATGACTCTATTTTTGATACTACAAACGATTTGTTTGCAAGCAAAATTAGTAAAGATAAAAAGAATAACTATTTTGAAAAAAATGGGAAAATTTTTGAAGTGCTAACAGTTGATCCCGCAGGTGATTTTCTAGTAATAAAACAATCGAACAGTGATTTATTATTTGGTAAAATTGCAGTAGGGAAGAAAATACCCAAAGTGAGTATTACCACTCATAAAGGTGAAAAAAAGAATTTAAAAAAATTAAATCGTCACCAGGTTTTTATGTATTTTACTTCACTTACATCTAAAAACTTTGAAAAAGATACCGCTATTTTAAGAAAAATAGCGGCTATTGATTCCTGTAATTTAAGGGTTATTATGTTTTTATATACCAATAAAACATACACTGTGAGAATATTCGGAAGTCAATCAAAGGCAAATTATACGATAGCATTAGGGCATAAATTAATTAATAAGAAATTAGGAATTAGAGGATTACCTCAAACTTTATTAATAGGAAAAAGAAGAAAAGTTATTAAATACGGCTTATCTCCGGAAGAATACTTCAATCAACTTCAAAAGTTAAATTAATTTTTTTAACTATTAATAATATATCTTTAATTTTTGATTAATTATTTTAACCTAAATAGCAACAAATTTAAAAAAGTATGAAAGTATTAGTAATAGAAGATGAACCTAAGGTTGCAGCATTTTTAAAGCAAGGATTAGAAGAACAAGCTTTTGATGTAACAGTAGCTTATGACGGTTTTTTTGGTAAAAAAATGGCAATAGATAATTACTATGATGTAATTATTTTAGATTTATTAATTCCATATATTAACGGAATAGACTTATGCAAACAATTAAGAGAAGAAGGTTTAAAAGCACCAATCTTAGTATTATCTGCATTAGGAAGTACCGATGATAAAGTATTAGGATTGGAAGCAGGAGCAGATGATTATTTGATTAAGCCATTTGAATTTAGAGAATTAATTGCTCGTTTACGTGCATTATGCAATCGTTACACCGATAACTTGCAAGACCAAAAAGTACTTAAGTTAGCAGACTTAGAACTTGATTTATACAAAAAAGTAGTACGTAGAGGTGGCAAAAGCATTGATTTAACAGCAAAAGAGTTTAGCTTATTAGAATATTTATTGCGTAATAAAAACAGGGTAATCTCTCGTGTTGAAATTTCGGAAAAAGTATGGGAAGTAAGTTTTGATACTGGAACAAATATTATAGATGTATACATTAATTTCTTACGTAAAAAAGTAGATAGAAACTTTGGCGTAAAGTTAATTTATACCATGGTTGGTATGGGTTATATTATGAAAGAACCTGATTAATTAAATTTATTTAAAAAGAAAAATAAAAAAGCTGCTTATATTATGAGTGGCTTTTTTTATTTTTACAAAAAATTAGAAGTTAATACAAATGAATTTTAAAAATAAACTTGCTTTAAAATTAACAGTAATTGTTGGTTTACTTTTACTTATTTTATCAATAGATTTATACACTTTATCAAAATCATATTTATTAAATAATTATGAACAAACATTGAAAAACTCAACAATCAATTTTGTTAATGTATTATTAGACTATAATAAATTGGATGAAAAATTAACAGATAACAAGAAAAAAAAATTTGACGTTTATAATCCCAAAATTTTAGTACTAAACAAATCGAATGAAACAGTTTTTGAGGATAATACAATAACAAATGAAATTAAAAATAATTTGTTAAATGAAATTTCAAACAAAGAGTCAAGCTCAATATTAAAAGGAGATACGCTTTATTTAGCATTTAATTATTCCTTTAAAAATAAATCATATAAAATAATTACATCCTACATTCACATAAACGGAATGTTAAATATTGAAATTTTAAAAATAGGTTTAATAATATTTGTTATAATTTGTATGGCTTTTACCTATTTTATGGGATTATATTTTGCAAAACAAACATTATTACCAATAAAAAACATCATTGAACAAGTAGAAAAATTTAACGAAGTAAATTTAAATGAACGTTTAAAAACAAGGAATAGAAAAGATGAAATTTCACTTTTGGCAACTACATTTAATCAATTACTAGATAGATTAGAGAATTCTTTTATACTTCAGAAATCTTTTGTTTCTAATGCCTCGCATGAATTTAGAACTCCATTAACAGTAATGAAAGGGCAAATAGAAGTTTTGCTTTTACAGCCAAGATCAAACGAAATTTATTTGAATACCTATATTTCTTTATTGGAAGACATTAATAACCAAATAAGCTTAATAAATGGCTTAGGTGATTTGGCAAATGCCAATGCAATGTTTCCCAATATAGTTAATTCAAAAATACCAATTATTGATCTTTTAGACGACTGTGTAAGTGAATTAAATAAAAACAAAAAGTACAAAATTGTTTTAACAATTGATGAATTACAGGACGATGAAAACACCATGTTAATAAATGGAAATTATGCATTGCTTAAATCTGCATTTATAAATGTAATGGATAATGCATGTAAATTCAGCAATACACTTTCATGCCAAGTAAACATAATTTGTAATTCAGAATTTATGACAATTACCGTAGTTGATCAGGGTTTCGGTATTAACAAAATAGATTTAGTCAATATTTTCGAATCATTTTACCGTTCAAACAATACACGTCATATTCAAGGACATGGAATTGGATTGAGTTTAGTGAAAAAAATTGTAGAGTATTATCATGGAAAAATTACAGTAACATCAGAAATTGGGAAAGGAACTAAAATGAGTATTTATTTACCAAATGTAAATGCACAAAATGAACGACAAATTTAATTGTCATATTTTTCTAAATGCTTCACAAATACTGTAAAATCTTTATGGTATTCGGCAGTAATTAAATAAGGTTTGTTAAATGCAGTAAAGCTAAGTTGATATGCATGAAGTACTACACGCTTAATAATTGGTTCTTCATTTTCCCATTTTCCTTCTTTAAATTTGGGTTTAAATTGAGAAAGAAAAACTTTTTTACCACCATAACTTTCATCAGAAACTATAGGAAAATTTTGAGATGCTAAATGAATTCTTATTTGATGTAACCTACCAGTTACAGGCTTACATGCTAACAAAGTAAAATGCTTGTATAATTTCAAAGTTGAAATAATAGTTTTAGATGGTTTGCCCTCTTTTTTATCAACAAAAGCAAGTCCTTTTTTAGTTTGGCTTAAAGGCAATATTATTTCTTGGTCTTTTACCATTAATTGTCCCGCAACTATGGCATGATATGTTTTTTCAACTTCACGCTTTTCAAATTTGATAGCCATTTCGCGGTATGCTTCATCCGATTTGGCAATCAATAAAATTCCACTTGTTTCTTTATCTAATCGATGGCAAAGCCTTAATTCCTCATTATATTTTTTTGCTAACTTAATAATACTCAAATTATCATCGTGTCTATCATCAAGACTTGAATAAAAAGCAGGTTTGTTTATAAATACAAAATGCTCGTCTTCGTATATAATAATTTCTTTTAAACTGTGTAGGTGTTTCATAAATAAGGATGCAATATTAAGCTTTTGAATGTGTATAGTAACATTTTACTTTAAATCAATGCATTGAATTGCGAAAAAATTCTATAATTGCACAAATAAATTATGATGATAAAAAAATTATATATTCTCACATTAAGCCTTTTTATTGGGTTAAATACATTTGCTCAGCAAAAAAGAAGCAAACATTTACCAGCTGCAAAAACAAAAGCAGCATATCAATTAATGATTAATCATGAGAAAAAAGAACCTGTATTTTTAGGAAAAGGACCCATACTTCCATCAAACATGAGAATGCCTGGGGAATTTGAAGAAAGTAAAGCAGTTTGTATTAGTTGGGCATATGATTATGATGAATTTTATAATATTTTAGGCGTTGATACCTATACTACTTATGGTTGGATTTCGGCACAATTAGCGCATTATATTTCTGAAGAATGTGAAGTTTGGATAAGAACTTGGGAACAAAGCGATAGTATAAAAATATTAACTTTTATGGAAAGTTTAGGATGGCCATTGAAAAATTATAAATTTTTTCCTAAACAAGGCGATGATTTTTGGATGCGTGATTATGGTCCAATGTCGTTTTATTATGGCACAAAAGACAGTGTTGGATTTGCTGATATGAAATACTACGATGGGCGAGATTTAGACAATGTATTTCCAGCTTATTTAGCAAGTAAAATGGGTTATAATAATTATGTTAGTGCCTTAAATGCAGAAGGCGGAAACTTAATGACTGATGGTTATGGTAAAATGTTTTTTAGCTCCATCATTAGAACAGAAAACCAAGCCATAAATAAATGGACGGCAACTACTACTTTTAACAACATGAAATCAATTTTTGGTACGCCAAGTTTGCATGAATTGCCCACTTTAACCTGCGATGGTGGTACTGGTCATATCGATTTATTTACCAGATTTATAGATGAGGAAACTTTAATGGTTTCAAAATTACCAGCTGAAGTTACCGCCTCTGACAAGCAAAAAATAGAAGACAGTTACCAAATAATGACTGGTTTAACGTCTACTTATAATCGCCCATATACCATCTATAGAATTCCACATCCAACAGGCGATGATGGAAAACACGATAGCGTAACTTGCGAGCAACTAAATAACG
>JBIILW010000109.1:0-6387 GCA_044338265.1 Bacteroidia bacterium
AATAAGGTATAATAAGTACCTTTTTGAGTTTGAGTTTTTATGGTTTTATAATAGATAGCACCAAACCAATGGTCGGAATCTGTTTCAGTATAAAACACATTTTCAATGCTATCACTTCTATCAATTAAAGGAAAAAAATCAGGCATATTATAAACCTTTTTCTCTCGTTTAATTTTATTTGGATTCATTTGAATAACCCCAAAATTCCTAAAATGTTCATCATCGCTTGCCACATTCCAAGTCATAATTCTAAAATAATCATCGGGGGAAACAATAATGGAAATATTTTTTAAAGAATCAAAATTATAAAAATAAGAGTTATTGGTTTTTAAAGTTCTAGCAAGGGTTCTAATAAAGTTTTTACCACTGCTTATCCTGGTCATTTCATCTAAACTAGTTACCATTTTTTGTGCCAAGCCATTCAACCTAATTTCAGCATCCATTAAGGTGTCACGCGTTAGTGAATCTATTTTTTGTGCTTTACTTGTATTGGTTAAGCACACTAAACATATTATAAAAATTATATATTTCATAGTTTAGCAATTAAACGAATTATTTTCAGTTTTATGATGGATTTTTTTTGATTTTAAATTATAAAGCTCTTCTTGCTTTTTCTTTTAAAATCAAATTCAATTCTCTACCAGTTTGTCCTTTTACGCTGGTGTTCTCAGCAGCACGTCTAAATAAGTATGGCATCACATCTTTTACTGGTCCGTATGGCAAATATTTTGCAACATTATAACCCGCGTTTGCCATGTTATAACTTAAGTTATCGCTCATGCCATATAATTGACTAAAGTAAATTCTTTTATCATTGATTTCAATGTTGTTATCAAGCATCATTTGTGCTAAGGTGGTGCTACTTTTTTCATTATGTGTACCAGCGCAAATACTAATTCTATTGATGTTTTCTAAACAAAATCTCAATGCATGGTCATAATCATTATCAGTATTTTCTTTATTAATTTGAATAGGATCTATATAGTTAAATTCAGTGGCTCTTGCTCTTTCTTTTTCCATATATGCACCTCTTACTAATTTTATTCCTAAGTAATAATTATTGTTTAGGGCATGTTTAAAACTATCCTTTAAAAATGCCAATCTATCATGACGATAAAGTTGAATGGTATTAAAAACAATGGCTTCGTTTTTATTGAATTTTACCATCATTTCAGTTGCCATTTGATCAATTGGATTTTGTATCCAAGTTTCTTCTGCATCAATAAATATTTTTACATTATTTTCAAACGCAGTGGTACAAATTTTTTCGATCCTAGCCTTTACTTTTTCAAATTCTACTATTTCATTTTCGCTTATGGCGATATTGCTATTTATTTTTTCAAGCAATGCTAATCTTGCTAAACCTGTAACTTTAAAAACACAAAAAGGTATTTTACTATTTCCTTTTGCTTTATGAATGGTATCAATGGTTTCATTGCAAGTATTTTCAAAATCTGACTCCGTTTCTTTGCCCTCTACCGAATAATCTAAAATAGTCCCAATATGGTATTTATTAAGCGTGTCAATTGCTTTTTCGCATTCAGTAATATTTTCCCCACCAACAAATTGCTGGTAAACAGTATGCTTTATTAATGATTTTATAGGCAAATGTAAGGCAAAAGCAGTTTCTATTAAAGGAGTTCCCATCTTTACTAACCAATTCATTCCTATTGCTTTAAATAGAAAATAAGAAGTACGTAATTCTGAATTTGTCTTTGCTTTAAATGCAATTTCAGTATTTGAAAAGTCGAGTTGTAATATTTTATTTGTCATAATAATGCTTCTAATATATTGTTTAATTTAGCAGCGCAATAATAAGTTATTACCAACATTGTTTTTGTGATATTGATGAAAGTTATTTACGATAAAAGTTATAAAGTTTTTTTTGGAGAAAATGTGTTAAACCATTTGGCTCAAACAATTATAAATAAGGCATATAGCAATGTTTTTGTTTTAGTAGACGAAAACACTGAAAAATATTGCTTGCCCATTCTAAAACCATATTTAGAAAATTTTACATTGATAAAAATTTCAAGTGGTGAAATTTATAAAAATTTACAAACTGCAAATATTATTTGGGATAATTTACAACAACATTCTGCCAATAGAAACGCTGTTTTGTTAAATTTGGGTGGTGGAACCTTAAGCGATATTGGTGGTTTTTGCGCTGCAACTTTTAAAAGAGGAATTGATTTTATAAATATTCCAACCACACTTTTATCAATGGTTGACGCATCAATAGGTGGGAAGCTTGGAATTGATTTGAATAACTACAAAAATTTAATTGGCGTTTTTCAACACCCTGAACAAATATTTATTGACCCAGGATTTTTGAAAACACTTCCCAATAATGAAAAAAGAAATGGTTTAGCAGAAATAATCAAACATGCATTAATTAATGATGAAAAGCTTTTCCATAAAATTATTGCTACCAATCAAATAGATACTGAACAACTAGAAAAGTGGATTGAAAAATCAGCTAAAATAAAAGTAAAAATTGTAAATAAAGATCCGTTTGAAAAGGATTTGAGGAAAATGCTCAACTTTGGTCACACCATTGGACATGCCGTTGAAACTTTTAGTTTAATGAACGACGCGGAACCTTTGAAACATGGAGAAGCAGTAGCCATAGGAATTATTTGCGAGTCTTATTTATCCTATAAAAGCGATAAATTAAGCAAAGATGAATTTGACATAATTGTTAAATTTATTTTCAACAACTTTGATAAATATATTTCTAATTGGAGTCATAAAGAGCTTTTAAAAATAATGCAAAATGATAAAAAGAATATCAATTCAGAAATTAATTTTACTTTATTAAAGAAAATTGGTAGAGCAAAAATTGATTGTTATTGCAGCATTGACTTAATTATTGAATCATTAGACTTTTATAAAAATTTTGTGCCAACAAAAAGCTAAACGATGAATGCTTTATTTTACACAAAAAATAATTTAAAAAAGGTATCCATTCATTTACCTACTTCCAAAAGTATCAGTAATAGGGCTTTGATTTTAAATGCTTTATTGAACAATAAAATTATTTTAAATGAACTTTCATTGTCCGATGATACGCAATTAATGCTTTCCGTTTTATCAAATGAAAGTAATGAAGTAAATTTAGATAATGCCGGTACTTGTATGCGTTTTTTAACCGCATATTATGCTTGTAAAGCAAACAAAAATATAAGTTTGTTATGCAGTGAAAGAATGATGCAAAGACCAATAAAAGAATTGGTTGATGCCTTAGTAAATTTAGGCGCGGATATCAATTATTTAACTAATGAAAATTTTCCACCTTTGAAAATTAATGGTAAAAAACTTAAAGGAAATTCAATCAATGTTGATGCATCCGAAAGTAGCCAATTCATTACAGCTTTAATGTTAATTGCTCCTTTTATTGAAAATGGAATATCCATTCATTTAACAGGTAAAATCGCCTCCTTTGATTATATAAAAATGACTGCTTTACTCATGAATGAATTGGGTCTTTCTGTATCATTAACTGATCATTCAATTGTTATCATACCTTATCAAAATGAACCTATTGTTTCAGATTTTACCATTGAAAAGGATTGGAGTAGTGCAGCATTTTGGTATTTAATAGCAGCTTTAAATTCTGAGCTTTCTATCCATTTAATTGGATTATCCAAAATAAGTATTCAAGGTGATCATATTACATTTAAAGTTTTTGAAAAATTAGGCGTGTCAACAACAGAAACAATGGATGGTTTATTAATTGTTAAAGACAAAATTGCTGAAGATTTTCTTGAATTTGATTTGATGAATGCAATAGATTTAGCGCCTGCTTTGTGTGTGGCATGCTCTGCTTTAAATGTAAATGCAACAATTTCAGGTTTGCAAAATTTGAAAATTAAAGAAAGTAATCGCCTATTGGCAATTGTAACCGAATTGAATAAATTTGGTTTTGCAGTAAGTAATTCGGATAACAAAATCATGATAAAGCAAACTAATAACATTGATTTTAACCAGTCAATACTTATCAATACTTATCATGACCACAGAATGGCAATGGCTTTTGCGCCTCTTGCCATGCTGTTTAATCAATTGAAAATTGACGATACAACTGTGGTGTCAAAATCGTATCCCCATTTTTTTAATGATTTGGAATTAGTGGGAATCACAATATAAATTTTTAGTTATTCTATCGTACTATAACTTAATAATACATTAGTAAGGCTGCTATTAAATGACAATTCTTTTGCAGTTTTTTTATCAACTTGAATAATTACATCTAAATTTGAATTTATTAAATTACTTGTAACCCTAACATACTTTTTCTTATAATTTTCAGTGCTTGTTAAAAGTAATAATGTTCCAACAGGTGCATTTCTGTGAGCTATTCCTATAAATTTTTCTTCAGTAAGAAAACAAAGTCCTTTTTCTTCCACAAATTTAACACTAGCTGTTTTATCAGTATTCTTTAGTTGTTTAGTTAATTCAGGGCTCATTGAATTTGCTAATAAATAGGGTAAATTAGCTCTTTTAAAATTCACAATTAATTCTTGCCCTACTCTTATTTTGTTTTGATTTAAGTTATTCCAATTGGCAATATCACTGACCGAAATTTTATATTTTTTTGCAATCATTTCAATGGTTTCTCCAGCTAATACACTGTGAGTATAACTTGCTTTTGTATCTCCAACATTTGTATTTGAATGTAATTCATTTGAATTTATTTCTTTACTAAATTCTTGGGTATTTTTTAATACATTTTCTTCTAATTCGATTATTTTATCTGTTGATAGATTGCTAAAATTGTTTTTTGTTCCTTCACTTTTATTTATTTTAGCTTTAATTGTTTTAATTTCTTTTGCTTCTTTTTTAGCAATGGGGTTTACATTTATCGTATTTTTTTTACCAGAAATGATTTCATTTTTCTTCGTTTTAATGGTAATTTTATTAGAATCAATTGATTTTTCTGCTTGAATATTCTTTTCAATTGTTTCTTCTTTTAGTGTATCAATATTTCCACTCCATATTTTCAATATTTTTCCGGGTAATAGCTTGCTGTTTACTAAATTATTTTGTGTTTGAATATCATTAGCAGATGAATTAAAATATTTGGCCAATGTATTTATATTGTCACCATTACCGGTTTTATAAACAGTAAGTGTTTTATTGCCTTTTATTTCAGTTCTTAGTGCTGTACCAAATATTTTAGGCTTATTACCTGTTTGATTTTGGACACTTACTGCGGTTAATTGATTATTTTCTTTGCCTAAAATTTTGTTAGTATCTATTTCAGGTTTGTAAATGTTGTTTTTAGTTTTTGATGCAGTATCAATTACCGCTTTTTGTGTTTCATTTTTTGAACTTGAAATAAGCCCTGATTTTTTGTTTGCAATTGATTCAACAGCTAATTTTTTAACAGGAATTCTTATTATTTTACCTGGTATTAAAGTGCTACTTATTAAGTTGTTTTGACTAATTATTTCTTCAACTTTACAGTTATATTGCTTTGCTAAATCATCTATATTATCATCAGTTCCTATCTTATAAACTGCTAAGGTAATAGCACCTTTCTTTTCTTTAACTAATTCCTTTCCCAGTATTTTCTTTTCTATTGAATCCGCTGTTACAGTTTCAAGTGAATTTACTTTTTCAGAACTTAAAGCATTTTCATTTAAAATAATTTTAGTGGATTTTTCTATTGGAACTTTTAAAGAAATTACACTTTTTAAACTTCCATTTGCTTGTTTATTTGCATCAATTAATGATCGTTCAGTGATTCCCGATTTTTCAGCAATACTAGCCCATGTTTCACCTGCTTTTATTTGATAAATAATGTATTTTTTTCCGCCAATTATTCTTATTTCTTGCTTAACTGTTTGAGCAATTGAAATATTGATGATGAATAATAATGCAGCTAGTATGCTTAGTAAATGTTTCATTTTACTTTGAATTTATTTTGTATCAAAAATAGAGTAATTATTTATAATCAATAAAGTGATATAATCAATTTATCGGCATTAATTGTGGATTGTCTAATTTGAAGTGTTTTTATCAACTAGCTTTTTATAGAGTTTTAAGTAGTTTTTTGCCATGAATGTTTCAGTAAAATTATTCATATATTTTTCGAATGCTTTTTCCACTAATTCATTACGATTAGCCATTGAAAATGCAATGGCATTGTTCAACGATTCAATATTGTCTAATTCAAAAAATGCTAATTCATCATTTTCAAAAAGCTCAGTAAAACTAATAATATCGGAACACACAACGGACGTTTTAGATGCTACCGCTTCTAATAATGCCAAACTTACTCCTTCGCTTCTTGATGGTATTAAATAAATATCAAATAAGGGTAAATAGTCTGTTGAGTGTTTTCTAAATCCTGCAAAAAATATTCTGTCACTTACATTTAAT
>JBIILW010000110.1:0-6338 GCA_044338265.1 Bacteroidia bacterium
AAGATGATGATGCTCCGCAAGAATGTTTTAGAAAATACGATGCTGCCATTGATAGCTACCGCGACCATTCCGATTTTTTAATGAATGGCAAACGCTATGCTTTCTTGTTTGATTTAGATAGTAAAGATTACAAAGCTTGGGCTTTTGGTTTAAAAAAAGCGGGTTATGCTACCAATCCTCAATACCCAGAATTAATTATTTCATTTATTGAAAAACATCATTTGAATAAATATGATGCTGTAAAAATTAGCGAAGAAGAACAAATTGAAAAAGCTTTAGCCAAAGCCGAAGTTGTAAAAACTTATGGTAAAGAAATAATCATTAATGGTGTGCCGGCTATTACTGCAAAAGCCAATGAAAGCTACGCTCAAATAGCTTTAAATTACGATATTAAAGTTTATAATATTTATAAATTTAACGATTTACAAAAAGACGATGAATGTAAAGCCGGTGATACCATTTACCTAAAACATAAAAAAAATAAAGCTGAAATTGAAACTTATACCTTCGCAAAAGGAGATAATATTCACAGTATTTCTCAGCGTTTTGGTATAAAAATAGAAAGAATTCTTTCAAGAAATAATTTGATTTTAAGTCAACAACCAGCCCTTGGACAATTAATTTATTTAAACAATAATAGAACACAAGCTATTATTATAGCTGATCATACCATTCAAAAAGATTCAGTTGAATTTATAAAAACTGAAATTTCACCTAATGTAATTAAAATAGATACCATTGTTTTAAATGAAACAGTTTACGAGGATCCAATCAAAAACATGGAAACAATGTATCCCATAAATGAAAACACATTGAGTTATTTTGACACTTTGGAAGAAAAAAAATCTGAATTATCATTTTTTCATACCGTACAAGCAGGTGAAACTTTATATGGAATTGCCAAAAAATACAACATAAAGGTAGATGCATTGCAATTTTTAAATGCCATTAATAATAATACGATTGAAATTGGTCAAAAATTAATTGTAAACCCAAATTTACCAAGTGCCGATACCAAGGAACCACAACCAGTTCCAGGATATCACATCGTTAGACATGGAGAAACGCTTTTTGCCATTTCTAAAATGTATAATATCTCTGTTTCCGATTTAAAAGCTATCAATACCATTGAAAACAATGACATTAAAATAGACCAAAGATTAATAATTGTACCTGTAAAAAACTCAATAATAGCTGAAAATAAACCGCAAATAGATACCAATGATCCCTATTTTTATCAAGTAGAAAAAGGAGAAACATTGTTTGCAATTAGCAGAAAATTCAATGTATCGGTTACCATTTTAAGACAGTTAAATAATGGGAATTTGAACCAAATAAAAGTTGGCGAAAAAATAAGAATAAGATAAAATATTTATATTTTAATTTGAATGCAACTTTTTTGATTTGCTTAAATCAATCAAATCGTTATTATTGTAATTCGAAATGAATATTACTTTTATGAAAAAAATATACTTATCATTAATTTGCACATTGCTATTTGTTGGTGCTAATGCACAAATAACTTATGGTTTTGATTACAAGGAAAACTACCAAAGTTTTTCTAATAAAGATGCTAATTCATCTGTAATTATTGCTTTATATAATACCAAACAAGATAGCACTTTGCAAGCATATTCAGCTATACTTTCAGTTGAAGATAAAGGTTCTGACCCTTCGTTAAATGCAGTTAACGGACTTCATTTTAGCATTACTCCTGCCCAACAAAAAGTAGAATTTGCTCCTGGTCAATTGGGTTTTAGAAACGAAAAATTAATTAAAATAAATCCCGTGTCTGACAATGTTTTTTGGGGACAAAGAGCATTTAGATTAAATCTTACTGTTTATGAAGGTTTCTCAGCAAGTAATTTAGCTTTTGGGCACCAATTTATAACTATAATTATAGATTATAATGGAAGTCAAATTGGCGTTCCTAGAGTTGATAAAAGCATTTTTACCATTTACCCAAATCCTAGCAGTAGCAATATTTTTATTACAGGTGTAAATATCAGTAATATTCAAGTATTGGATTTAATGGGCAAAGTAGTATTAAGTCAAAACACACCTAGCAATGAATTAAATATTGAATCGTTGCCAGCTGGCATGTATATTATAAATGCTTTAAGTGACAAAGGTTTGGTAGTTCAAAAAATTGTAAAACAATAAAACTTTATTTTAAAATATTTAAAAGTCGAAGCCTAAAACTTCGGCTTTTTTTATGACTATACTTTACCATTATACTGAACGTTATTTTTAAAATTGTACTTGTAAACTTAACTTTACAAAAAAAATTATACTAAATAAGTTATTATTGCCTTTGTTCTACCAAAACCCAAAGCAATAGAAAAAACTATACTCAACTTTTTAAATTATTTGATGCAAAGATTCTTTTGTTTTTTATTGCTTTTAATTGGTGCAAATAATTTTGCAATAGCCCAAAACGAAAAAGCAAGTATTAGTGGTTTGGTTCGCGATAGTTTGGGCCAATTAATGGATGGCGTTACCGTATCGGTTATCAATGAAAATATTGTTGGCCTAACCAATGAAAATGGTTATTATAAAATTACTGTGAATGCTAACAATGCAATAAAATTACGCTTTAACTATTTTGGAAGTAAAGGTGAAAATTTTGACATTCAGGCATTGAAACCAAAGGAAAAATACGAGTTAAATGTAAATTTAAACATTGGTTTAGTATTAGGTGCGGTTGAAATAAAAGAAGAAAGATACAGGGAACAAATTAGTTCATTTACCATTGATGCAAAACAATTAAGTGTAAATCCTAGTCCAATTCCTGGTGTGGAACAAATTTTAAAAACCTTACCGGGTGTTTCTTCCAATAATGAATTAAGTGCTCAATACAATGTGCGTGGTGGGAACTTTGATGAAAACTTGGTTTATGTAAATGACATTGAAATTTACAGACCTTTTTTACCAAGAAGCGGGCAGCAAGAAGGTTTGAGTTTTATTCACTCTGATTTAGTAAAAAGTATAAAATTTAGTGCAGGAGGATTTGAAGCCAAATATGGCGATAAAATGAGTTCTGTTTTAGACATTAAATATAAAGATCCTAAAAAGACAACATCTTCCCTAAATGTTGGCTTGTTAGGTGTTCAAGCAGCTACCGAAGGTGCAAGTAAAAATTTACGTTTTACCTATTTAATTGGCGCAAGGTATTGGTCAAATAAATATGTAGTTTCTTCCCTAGATACCAAAGGTGATTATCAGCCATCATTTACCGATGTGCAAGCTTTATTAACTTATCATCTTCGGTCTGATTTAAGTTTTAGTATATTGAGCAGTTATGCTCAAAACAGGTATTTTTTAGTTCCAACCGATAGGCAAACTACTTTTGGAACTGTGAAACAAGCCCTTCAATTAAATGTATATTTTGATGGTGCTGATTTAATGGAATACCGAACCACAACTACAGCCGCAAGTTTGGTTTACAATCCAACCCGAAGGCTACAATTAAAGCTAATAAGTTCCATGTTTTATAGCAATGAAAATGAACTTTTTACCATAGAAGGCGCATACCGTTTAAGCGAATTAGAAACTGACCAAAGTAGTACGAATTTTGGAAGAGCAAAATCATTGAGAGGTATTGGTTATTTTATAAATAATGCTCGAAATGGAGTAGAAGCTACGGTAATAAATGTAGGACATAGAGGGAGCTATAACAAAGGAAAAAACAATATTCAATGGGGTACATTTGTTCAAACTGAGAATATAAACGATAAATTAAAAGAATGGAATTACAGAGATAGTGCTGGCTTTGCGCAACCTACTTTGGATTCAAATGGTAATTTGACCTTACTGGATTATTTAAGAACAAGCATCTCGTTAAATACATTTAGACTGAATGCTTATGTTCAAAATACTCGGGTTATAAACAGTCAAAACAACATGGTTTTCACCTATGGAATACGTAGCAATTGGTGGAGTTATACCAATGAAAATGTGATTAGTCCTAGGTTTCAGTTTTCATTTGAACCCAACAAAAAACACAATAAACAAATATTTGGAACCAATCAAACTGATTCAAATTGGAACAGTAAAATGCGTAAAAATTGGATCATCAAAGCCTCTTATGGTTGGTATTATCAAACGCCTTTTTACCGTGAACTACGTGGTTTTGATGGTACTTTAAATCCCAATATAAAATCGCAAAAATCTATTCATTACGTATTAGGTGCTGAAATGAATTTTAAAGCTTGGAACCGACCATTTAAATTTACTGCAGAAACTTATTATAAAGATTTAAGTAACCTTATTCCTTATGAAATTGACAATGTTCGCATTCGTTATTTTGCTGATAATATATCACGTGGATACGCAACTGGCATAGACTTAAGGGTAAATGGAGAATTTGTTCGTGGTACTGAAAGTTGGGCAAGTTTAAGTTTAATGAATACGCAAGAAATAATAAGTGGGCAAAAAACAAAAGCTGGCGTTTTAGAAACTGAAAGATTTGTTCCTCGTTTAACCAATCAAGCATTACAATTTGCCATATTATTTCAAGATTATTTTCCCAATAACCCAAGTTATAAAGTAAACTTAATGCTAGTTTATGGAAGCGGTTTTCCATTTGGAATTCCTGACCAAAATAGGTATAACGATATCAATACCATGCCAAGTTATCGCAGGGTTGATATTGGTTTTACAAAAGATTTAATAGCCATCAATTTAAAGCAAAAACAAAGAAATACTTTCCTTAAAAAAAATATCAAATATGCAAATATTGCTGTGGAAGTATTTAATATGTTAGGCGTTGACAATACCATCAGTTACACTTGGCTACAAGACGCCACCGCGCAAACATGGGCAGTTCCAAACTATTTAACATCTCGCAGACTGAATGTGAGGTTACAAATGAAGTTTTAAAAAATTCGTCAAATCACATTTGTTGAATAAAATATTTTAGATATTTAAAATAAAAAATCTATCATTCGGCTTTAATTTTTTATCAAATTTTCATCATTCATCATTAAAAACATGGCATTAAGCAGATTTTGGTCTTATATCATTGCGTTAAGCATCCTTTTTATTTTTTATATGCTTGGCAGCAATCAGCTTTATAACCTTGGCCAAATGGTTAACGGAAAGCAGAATGATGCCTTAGTAATTGCGGAGCATCAAGCTACTTATTTTCAAAATAGTGATTCTATTTTGTATGCAAATATGGTGTTGAATAAAGCTACAGGATTTACCCAAAACGATACTGTTTACAGGTTATTAGACAATGGAATTGTGGAAGTTTGCAAAGGCAAACAATCGGCCGATGGAATATTTGTTACTTGTAAAAATACCATCATCGACATTTGGCTGCCACTCATTGGTTACCTTACTTTTTTCTGTGGTTTATTACATTTATTAAACGACTCCAATGCCATTACCAAATTGGCAAAAGTGTTAACACCTTTCTTTGCGCGCATTTTCCCGGAATTGCCAAAAGGGCATGCTGCCTATGGATTTATGACAATGAATTTTGCTGCAAATTTTTTAGGATTAGACAATGCCGCCACTCCTTTTGGTCTTAAAGCCATGGAAAGCATGCAGGATGTAAATTCCGATAAGGAGCGGGCATCCAATAGTCAAATTATGTTTTTGTGTTTGCATGCAGCAGGCTTAACTTTAATTCCAACTTCTATTATTGGTTATAGAGCTGCGCAAAATGCTACCAATCCTTCCGATATTATGCTTCCAACCATTATTACTTCATTTGTAGGAACCTTGGCAGCACTCATATTTGTGAGTATAAAGCAAAGAATTAATTTGATAAACTTAGTGGTTTTAGGATTTGTAACTGCAGTTAGTGCATTGATTGGATTGGTTCTATTTTATGTAAACAAATTAGATGGAATAGAAAAATTTCATTTTACAGGAAACTTAAGTAATGCCGTTTTATTGTTCATCATTTTAGGAATTATTGGCTACGGAATTTTGCACGAAAAAGTTTTTAAAGCCAATAATACCAATATTTTCGACTCGTTTGTAAACGGTGCTAAAGATGGATTTACAACCGGAGTTCGTGTGTTGCCTTACATGATTGCCATGTTAGTGGCATTGAGTATTTTTCGCAATTCAGGATTAATGAATATTGTAATGGGAGGAATTACTTCTGTGATGAATATTTTTAAAGTAGATCCTCAAATTATAAATGCCATTCCTGTTGCTATTATGCGTCCGTTTAGTGCAGGCGGTTCCCGTGGATTTATGCTTGATGCCATGAAAACTTATGGCCCCGATAGCCTTACAGGCCAATTGTCTTGCTTGTTTCAAGGCGCTGCGGAAACTACTTTTTATGTAGTGGCTTTATATTTTGGTTCGGTAAATATAAA
>JBIILW010000111.1:0-6325 GCA_044338265.1 Bacteroidia bacterium
CAACCGTGGACAGAATCTATTTTATGCTATTGCTAAGTTATTCATATTATGGTAATGCTTCACTTTATTTATAGATGAAGGATTTTTTATATAATCTTCAAATTCAGCTTTAAAATGTCTAATTGCACTAGCCACTGGCCAAGCTGCTGCATCACCAAGCGGACAAATGGTATTTCCTTCAATTTTACTTTGAATTTCCCATAATAAATCTACATCAGCCAAAGTTCCATGTCCATCTTTTATTTTGTGTAATATTTTTTCCATCCAAGCAGTTCCTTCACGGCACGGGCTACATTGTCCGCAACTTTCATGGTGGTAAAAACGAGCAAAAGTGTATAGATTTTCAACAATGCTTGTTGTTTCATCCATTACTATAAATCCACCAGAACCTAACATAGTTCCAGAAGCGAAACCACCATCTGCTAAGCTTTCATAACTCATCAAACGTTTTTCACCATTGGCAGTTGTTAAAATTAAATCTGCTGGCAAAATAGGAACAGAAGAACCTCCAGCAACTACTGCTTTTAGTTTTTTACCATTTTTTATTCCGCCACAATATTCATCACTGTAAATAAAATCTTCTACAGTAATTCCCATTTCAATTTCATAAACACCAGGTTTATTGATATGTCCAGAAGCTGAAATCAACTTTGTTCCTGTTGATTTTCCAATTCCGATACCTGCATACCATTCGCCACCATTAATTACAATAGATGGAACAGCGGCTAAAGTCTCTACATTATTTACAATAGTTGGGCAAGCATATAATCCAGCAATAGCTGGAAAAGGAGGTTTTATTCTTGGATTTCCACGTTTTCCTTCTAAGCTTTCTAACAAAGCAGTTTCTTCACCGCAAATATATGCACCAGCACCAGCTTGCACATGTAAATCTAAAGAGTAATCAGTTCCTAAAATATTTTTTCCTAAAAGCCCAGCTTTGTATGCATCATCAATGGCTTTTTCAAGAATTTTAATGATGTAAAAATATTCTCCTCTTACATAAATATAAGAAGTATTTGCACCCAATGCAAAGCTAGAAGTAATCATTCCTTCAATTAATAAATGAGGAATTTTTTCCATCAAATACCTGTCTTTAAAAGTACCAGGCTCGCTCTCATCGGCATTACAAACTAGGTAACGAGCAACACCTTCTGGCTTGGCCAAAAAACTCCATTTCATTCCAGTTGGAAATCCAGCTCCACCCCTACCACGTAATCCTGATTTTTTCACTTCTTCCACAATGGCATCTTGCGTCATTGTTTTTAAAGCTTTTTCAACCGAGGAATAACCACCTTTTGAGCGATAAACTTCCAATGTTTCTATCCCGGGAACGTTGATATGTTCTAATAATATTTTTTTACTCATTTCTATTTAAATATATCCTCAGATTAACACTGATTTCTTTATAAAATAACGCTATTGGTGTTATATTTTTTTAAGAAAATCAATTTTTATAAACTGTGTAAATCAGTGGCTGGATTTTAGTTTTTTCTAAAAGAATTTACGTCTAAGTATTTACTATGTTCATTTTTATTACTCCATTCATCCAATAAAGAATCTACTTTGTCAAATGTTAAATCTTCATGGAATTTATCGCCAATTTGTAACATGGGTGCAGTTCCGCAGCTGCCCAAACATTCTACAGTTTTTAAAGTAAACTTTCCATCAGCAGTAGTTTCACCCGGTTTGATGCCTAATTTATTGCCAATATGGTCAACAATTTCGTTTGCACCACGTAACCAACAAGAGCTAGTTCTGCATACTTCAATTAAACATTTACCAACAGGTTTTAAATTAAACATGCTGTAAAATGAAGCTACTTCATATACTTCAATTGGTTTGATGCTTAGCAATGAAGCTACATAATCCATGGTTGGAACACTTAACCAACCATCGAATTCGGCTTGTGCCAAATGCAATAATGGTAATAATGCCGACTTTTGTTTTCCTTCTGGATAACGTTTAATGATACTTTGCACGAGTGCAAGAGAATTATCATCGAATTTTATTTCACTCATTTTTTTAAATTTTGAATGTTGAATTTTGAATGTTGAATTATTCAAAACTTCTTTTCTTATTAAGTTATTTTTATATGGTAAATGAATTTAAAACATTGAATAACCTCATTCAAAATTCATAATTCATAATTATTTTACGCGTCTAATTCCCCAGCAATTACGTTCATGCTACTCATGGTTAAAATTGCATCAGAAAGCATGGAGCCTTTTATCATTTCGGGATAGGCTTGGTATGAAACAAAACATGGTCTACGAAAATGTAATCTGTATGGCGTTCTTCCACCATCGCTCACCATGTAAAATCCAAGTTCGCCATTTCCACCTTCTACCGAATGATAAACTTCACCAACAGGAACAGTTGCTTCGCCCATAACTATTTTAAAATGGAAAATTAAAGCTTCCATATTGTTGTAAACTTCTTCTTTTGGAGGTAAAAAGAAATCTGGAACATCGGCAAAAAACTTTCCTTCAGGAAGATTATTTAATGCTTGTTTGATAATTTTTAAACTTTCTCTTATTTCATGCTGACGAACTACAAAACGATCATAAGTATCTCCTTGTGTTCCCAATGGAATCATGAAATCAAAATCTTGATATGAACTATAAGGATTCATAACCCTCACATCATAATCAACACCTGCAGCGCGTAAATTAGGACCAGTAAAGCCATAATTTAAAGCACGTTCAGCACTGATTGGTCCAACGCCAATATTTCTTTCCATGAAAATTCTGTTGCGTTCTAATAGCAAAGTGAATTCATCAAAATATTTAGGGAAATCATTTAAGAAATCGTGCATTTTTTTCATACATGCAGGACTAAAATCTCTTTCCATTCCGCCAATTCTACCAATGTTAGTGGTTAAACGAGCCCCACAAACTTCTTCAAAAATATCATAAATTTTTTCGCGCCATTGGAACACATAAGTAAAACCTGTTAGGGCTCCAGTATCGGCACCAATAATTGAATTACAAACCAAATGATCGGCTATTCGGGCAAATTCCATGATAATTACACGCATGTAATCAACGCGTTTAGGAATTTCCACACCTAATAATTTTTCTACTGTCATGTGCCAGCCCATGTTATTGATAGGCGATGAACAATAGTTCAATCGATCAGTTAAAGTAGTAATTTGATAAAAAGGTTTATGCTCTGCAATTTTTTCAAATGCACGGTGAATATAACCAATTGTGGAAGTGGTTTCGTGAATAATTTCCCCATCCATTTTCAAAATATTTTGAAAAACCCCGTGTGTGGCAGGATGTGTTGGTCCAAGATTTAAGATATTATAATCTGTCTTCTCGCTTTTATTGTTTAATTCTAATGATTCAATCATTTAATATATATCATTTAAAACCCAAAGGTTCTTATCGTCCAAAATAACTATCGTCTTTGTCTGTTCTTGTTCCATCTTCTAATGGATATTCTTTTCTCATAGGAAAATAATCCATTTCATCGGCATTTAAAATGCGCTTTAAATTTGGATGACCCATAAAAATGATACCATAAAAATCGAAGGTTTCACGCTCTTGCCAATTGGCAGAACTGAATAAAAATGTAGCTGAATCAATGGAAGGATTTTCAATTGGCATAAAACATTTGATGCGCAAACGAATATTATTAATTAAACTATGAACATGGTAAACTACCCCTAATTCTTTTCCAACTACTTGAGGATAATGAATGCCACAAATATCAGTTAAGAACTGCATTTGTAATTCTTTGTGATCGTATAAAAACTGTAAAACCTCTTTTATACTGTTCTTGTCTAATTCTATTGTTAGCAAGCCATAAGGTTCATAAGAATTATAAATTCTTTCACCAAATTTGCCTTGCAATTCTGTTAAAATATATTGATTATCTATTTGTACCATTATTGAATTCCGTAACTTCCTAAAAGTGCTCTATATTCTTCCGATTCTCTTCTTCGTAATGATTCGTTTTTTACAATTTCTTGTAATTTCACAATACCATCTATAATTTGTTCAGGGCGAGGAGGACAACCAGGAACATAAACATCTACTGGAATCACTTTATCAATTCCCTGCAATACTGAATAAGTATCAAAAATTCCACCGCTAGATGCGCAAGCACCGATGGCAATTACCCAACGAGGTTCGGCCATTTGCAAATAAACTTGTTTTAAAACAGGACCCATTTTTTTTGAAATGGTTCCCGCTACCAATAAAACATCGGCTTGGCGTGGAGAAAAACTAATGCGTTCAGAACCAAAACGAGCTAAATCGTAATTTGACCCCATGGTAGCCATGAACTCAATTCCACAACATGAAGTGGCAAAGGGAAGAGGCCAAAGTGAATTTGCTCTGGCTAGTCCAATAATTTTGTCTAATGAAGTGGCTTGAAATCCAGGACCTTCTATATTTGGTGGTGCTTGTACAATTTTTATATCTGACATTATTCTATTTTTTTTATTTAGGCTTTTAATATAATAATTAGGAAACGATGTTTATTCCCATTTTAAAGCCCCTCTTTTAATGATATATGCAAAACCAATCAGTAAAGTTCCTATAAAAATTAACATTTCTATAAATCCTGTACTTCCTAATTCTTTAAAGTTTACAGCCCAAGGATACATAAATATTACTTCCACATCGAACATAACGAAAAGAATAGCAGTTAAAAAATACTTGATTGAAAAGGGTAAACGAGCATTTCCTTGGCTGTCAATTCCGCACTCAAAAATTTCTAACTTATCGGCTGTTTTTCGCTTAGGACCAACATAATGTGTTACTGCCATTACCAGCGCTACAAACCCAAATCCTACTAAAAACTGTATAAATATTGCTATATAATCTATTGATACTCCCATTTTCCTTATTTTAATTTGCGAATCTAATTTGTTTTCTTGTTTTTTAAAAACTGATAGTTTTTAATTATTAACATGATTTACCCGAAAATATTTGAAGCTATTTTAGCTATTTTGACTTGTTTAACATATCAACTAAAACTGCTAAAACCTTGTCAATCTCGGACTTGGTATTTTGTTTTGCAAATGAAAATCGAACAGCTGCTCTGCTACTGTCAGTTTTTAAAGCTCTTAATACATGGCTTCCAACTTCAGAACCGCTGCTACAAGCACTTCCACCACTTACCGAAACGCCCGCAATATCTAATTTGAATAATAACATTTCACCAATTGAACTTGGGGGAAACGAAGTATTTAAAACGGTATAAAGTGAATTTCCCTCGGCATCTCCATTAAATATAATTCCTTCAATGTTTGATTTAAGTTGTTCAATCATGTAATTTTTTAATGAACTAATATGCGTCATTTCATTTTCTAAATTTGCATATGAATTTTCAAGTGCTTTTGTTAAACCAACTATTCCATACATGTTTTCAGTTCCACCACGCATATTTCTTTCTTGCGCACCACCAGTTACAAATGGATGAATTTTGGCATTGCTACTAATATAGATAAAACCAACTCCTTTTGGACCATGGAATTTATGAGCTGCACAAGCTATAAAATGCACTTTTAATTTTTGTACATCAATTGGATAATGTCCAATGGTTTGAACTGTATCACTGTGAAAAAATGCTTGGTATTTTTCACATAAATTCCCTACTAATTCAGCATCTAGCAAATTTCCAATTTCATTATTGGCATGCATTAAACTAACCAAAGCATTGGGATTATTTTGCAAAAGCAATTCCAAATCCTCATAATTTACATGGCCGTTTGCTGTTAATTTTACAAAATGTAATTTTACATCCCCACTTTTTGTTAACTCTTCAATGGTATGCGAAACCGCATGATGTTCAATTTCAGAGGTAATGATATTTTTTATGTTATAGGCTTCCACCGTTTTTCTGATAGCCATATTATCGGCTTCAGTACCACCCGATGTAAAAAAAACTTCACCTGGAGAGCAGTTTATTAATTTAGCAATTGACCTTCGACATTCTTCAATAATAGTTCTGGCATTTCTGCCTTCGGTATGTGTACTACTCGGATTTCCAAACTCATGTATCATTACATGGTACATTGCATCTGCAACTTCTTTATCTAAAGGTGTTGTAGCTGCATTATCAAAATATATTCTTTCCATTTTCTTTATATAAAAAAGCAAAAATAAATGTTAATTTATATTCGCTATGTTTTTTAATTATTAACTCTTTTTATGCTATATTATTGTATAAATTTTGTAATTTTATTGATTGGCTTTGCCAATTAAAGTCCTCATTAGCTAATTTTTCACAAGCAATTATACAGTTATTGTAAAATTCATTATTGGTGAATAATTGATCAATTGCGGTAGCTATTTCATTTGATTTTTTTAAA
>JBIILW010000112.1:0-6307 GCA_044338265.1 Bacteroidia bacterium
CTTGCCAATATTACCAAAGGTAAAGAACTTGGCCTATACAAAGAAGATGTAAATACTGAATTAGCAGCAAAATTATATGCTCACAGCGTAGAGTTTATGATGAGGCCCGAACTTTATCAAAATATTTCAACCGATTTTCACTTCATACATCAAGAAATAATCAAATATCATTTAAGAGCTATTTGTACTGATAAAGGTTTGAAAAAACTAAATAAAATATTAGAAAACCAAAACACAAAATAAAAAATATATGATTACTAGAATTACCACATTTGTTGTGGCTACATTTTTCAGCTTTAATTTGCTCATTGCACAGCAAAACGTTGAAGTTAAAAAAATGTCATTAACAGAAGCAATTACTTTTGCAAAACAAAATAATGCAAATTTAAAGAATGCTAAATTAGATGAAACATTATCAAAAAAATCAGTAAACGAATTATTGGCAAATGGATTGCCACAGGCAAATGCTGAATTATCTTACAGTCATAATATTGATATTCCAGTTACACCATTTCCAGACTTTATTACTCCCTCAATCATTGGTGCTAATAAAGCTTATTTTGGATTAGTTCCTACTAAGGAATATATTCCTGGAGCACCTATTCCAGTTGCATTTGGACAAAAAAATTCATCAAATGCAAGCTTAACAATTGGTCAACTTTTATTTGATGGTACGTTTTTTTTAGGTGTTAAAGCTGCGAAAGAATATGTTAAACTATCGTCTTTAACTACTCGCAAATCAGAAATTGATGTAGAAACAGATGTAACAAAAGCCTATTATTTTGTTTTAATTAATGAAGAAAGAATGACTCAAGTTAACAAAAGCATTAGTTTAATTGAGAAAAGTTTATCGGATTTACGTGAAACTTATAAGGCAGGTTTAGTTGAAAAAATAGATTTAGAAAGATTAGAATTAAGTTATTCTAATGCAGTTATACTGCGTGATCAGTTAAAAGATGGTATAAGTATTTCTTATCAAATATTAAAAATGAATATGGGAGCAAAGATGAATGATAGCATCCAATTAGTAGAAAAACTAAATGATTTATCAAACCAACTTTCTACAGATTTTGATTTGAATGGAGGTGATTACAGCAAGCGAATTGAATACCAAATGACAGAACAAGGTTTACGTTTAAACAAATTAGATAAAAAAAGATATTTGACAGCGTATATGCCCACTATTACCGCATTTGCATCACTTGGAAGAAATACTTTTGCAACAAATTTTAGTGATTTAGGCACAAATTGGTACCCTGCAACTATCGTTGGAGGGAAAATAAGTTTACCTGTTTTTGATGGATTTAGAAAACATGCACAAGCACAAAAAGCTAGTATTAACATAGAAAAAACTGAAAATATTAAAAAGTATTTAGAAACTGCTATTGAATTAGAAAGGTTCAATGCAAAAACAACTTACTTAAGAACAAAAAACCAAGTAATTGTTCAAAAGAAAAACATAGCATTAGCAGAACAAATTTATACTAGAGCTCAAATAAAACTAAAAGAAGGAGTTGGATCAAGCACTGAATTATTACTTGCTGAATCTGATTTAAAAAATGCACAAACTAATTATTTGAGTACTTTGTACGATTTAATGGTTGCACAATTAAATGTTAAAAAATCAATAGGATACTAAAATATAAATATATATAAACATGAATAAAGGAAAAATAATTATTGCAATTTTATCAATTATAACCATCATTTTAACATCGTGTGGCGATAAAACGGTTGAAGCAAAAAAAGCTTCACTTGAAAAACTAAAGTCTGAACAAGCAGCATTAACAACAAAAATTAAAGCATTGGAAGACGAAATTAAATCAAGTGGCGCTACACTTGATTCGCGTGAAAAAATAGTAAATGTGGCGGTAAGCAATGTAGAAATATCAAAATATAATCATTATATAACAGTTCAAGGCAGAGTAGATGGTGACGAAAATGCAACCATTAGTGCTAAAGTTCCAGGATTGGTTTTAAACGTTTTGGTAAAACCAGGTTCGGTGGTTAAAGCAGGTCAAGTATTAGCAGAATTTGACGGAAATGCGATTAGAAAACAAATTCAACCTTTGGAAACAAATTTGGCATTTTTAACAGATTTATATAACAAACAAAAAGCACTTTGGGACAAACAAATTGGTTCAGAAATTCAATATAAACAGGCTAAAACCAATAAAGAAGCATTAGAACAAAATATAGCTGCCATGCGTGAACAATTAAGCATGTATAAAATTACCGCTACAGTTAATGGAACTATAGACGTGGTGAATTTAAAAATTGGTCAAATGGCAATGCCCGGAATGCCTTATTTTACTATTGTAAATTTTAACAAACTAAAAGTAAAAGCAGATGTGGCAGAAACTTTTGCTAATAAAATTAAAGAGGGAAATGTAGCTCAAGTAGAATTTCCAGATATTAATAAATCAATTACTTCAAAAATTACTTATAGTGGAAAAGGCATCAGTGCTTTAAACAGAACTTTTGGAGTAGAAGTCGCTTTACCAAACGACAACACTTATTTACCAAACATGATTGCTGTGTTAAAAATAATTGATTATTCAAAAGATAACGCAATTGTAATTCCTGTAAATTGTATTCAAAATAGCCAAGAAGGAACAAACGTATACGTAGCCGTTACAGAAAATGGTAAAACAATTGCTAAAAAACACTTAGTAAAAGTTGGTTCTACATATAATGACAAAGCAGAAATTTTAAGTGGATTAGCAATTGGCGAAAAATTAATTACTGTTGGTTATGGCGACTTAAACGATGGTGAATTAATTAAATTTTAGAAGGGCATCTAGCTTTTGGCTGCTGGCCTCTAGCTATTATTTACTTAAAAATTAAATTACAAAAAATTACAGCCAAAGGCCTTTTAGTTAGTGGAAGCCAAAGGCAAAAAGCAAAAAAATATGCTAGATAAAATAAAAGAATTTAAACCCTCGAGTTGGGCAATAAATAATAAAACAAGTATTTATATCATGACCATCATCATTACGCTTGCGGGCATAATGAGTTATAATGGATTACCAAAAGAGCAATTTCCTGAAGTGGTTTTTCCTCAAATTATTATTAGTACAGTTCAAGCGGGTACTTCTCCAAAAGACATGGAGAATATAGTAACCAAGCACATTGAAAAAAGTGTAAAATCTATTTCTGGTGTAAAAAAAGTAACCAGTAGTTCATTACAAAATGTAAGTTTAGTAACGGTAGAATTTAATACGGATGTTCAAATTCCCATTGCAAAGCAACGTGTAAAAGATCAAGTTGATAAAATAAGAAAAGAACTTCCTCAGGTATTAACAAGTGAGCCCACCGTTGTAGAAATTGACGTTTCGCAAATGCCAATCATGTTTGTACATTTATCGGGAGATTATCCTTTAGATAAATTGAAGGAATATGCAGAAGATTTACAAGATAAAATTGAAAGTTTAAAAGAAATTACCCGTGCCGATATTGTTGGAGCTTTAGACAGAGAGGTTCAAGTAAACCTTGATATGTATAAAATGCAAATAGCTGATGTGGCTATGTATGATGTAATGCAAGCAATAGGAAATGAAAACGTAACTATTAGCGGTGGTTCGGTGAAAATGGACGGATTATTACGTGAAATAAATGTTGTTGGCCAATATGTAGATGCAAGAAAAATTGGTGATTTGGCCATTCGTTCTGCCAGTGGAGCCATTGTTTATTTGCGCGATATAGCTGAAGTTAAAGATGGCTTTAAAGAGCAGGAAAGTTTTGCTCGTTTGGAACATAAAAATGTAATCACTTTAAATATTGTAAAAAAGAGCGGTCAAAACTTAATTGACGCAAGTGATAAAATAAGAAAAATCAACGAAGAAATGAAAAAAGCTCATTTCCCAGAAGGTCTTAAAATTACAATTACTGGCGACCAATCTGACAAAACACGAACAACATTACACGACTTAATAAACACCATTGTCATAGGATTTATATTGGTAACAATCATCCTTATGTTTTTTATGGGAGCTACCAATGCACTTTTTGTTGCCATGTCGGTTCCTTTATCAATGGCCATTGCATTTTTGTTTTTACCTACCATTGGTTTTACATTAAATATGATTGTATTATTTGCATTTTTACTCGCCTTAGGTATAGTGGTAGATGATGCCATTGTGGTGGTAGAAAACACCCATCGAATATTTGAAAACGGTAAAGTCCCCATAAAAAAGGCCGCCAAACTAGCGGCAGGCGAAGTATTTGTTCCTGTATTATCAGGAACATTAACTACCTTAGCTCCATTTATTCCCTTGGCTTTTTGGCAAGGAACTATTGGTAAATTTATGTTTTTTTTACCCGTAACTTTAATCATTACTTTATTGGCATCGTTGGTAGTGGCATATATTATTAATCCAGTATTTGCTGTTGGCTTTATGAAAACTCATGAAGAAGAAGAAGCACAACGTAAAAACAAAAAAGGATTTATGATTACATCCATTGTTTTTGGTGTAATAGCTTTACTCATATATTTAACTGGAAACTTTGGATTAGGGAATTTTGTAGTAGTAATATACGGCTTATATTGCTTAAACAGATTTGTAATGTATAAATACATTGAAAATTTTCAAAACAAAACTTGGCCAAGTGTGCAAGAAGGCTACAGAAAATTAATTACTTGGTGTTTAAAAGGTAAAAGACCAATCTTTTTATTAACTGGAACAATTGGATTATTATTTTTTAGTATATTTTTAGTAAAAGTAAGGTCTCCAAAAGTTGTTTTCTTCCCTCAAGCATCTCCAAATTTTGTTTATACATATATTGAAATGCCAGTTGGAACTGATCAAGTTGTAACCGATTCGATTACCAAATTAGTAGAAGAAAGAATTTACAAAGAAATAGGTGATAGTAATAAAATAATTGAATCTGTCATATCAAACGTGGCTATTGGTGCTGGTGATCCTACTCAATTTGAGGCAGGTGCAAAATCTAATTTAGGAAAAGTAACAGTTGCGTTTGTTGAATTTGGCAAACGGAATGGAGAGGAAACCTTACCATACTTAGATAGAATTAGAAAAGTAGTAAAAGATATACCCGGTGTATTAATTACTGTAGAACAGGAAAAAGGTGGACCTCCAACTGGAAAACCTGTTAACATTGAAATTATAGGGGAAGAATTTGATGAATTAACATCTGTTTCTAAAGGCTTGAAACATTATTTAGATTCGTTGCAAATTCCTGGTGTGGAAGAGTTAAAATCGGATTTGGTAACTAATAAACCTGAAATATTAATAGAAGTAGACAGAGAACGTGCAAATAGAGAAGGAATTTCCTCAGCTCAAATTGGACAGGCCTTACGTGGTGCAATATTTGGTATAGAAGTTTCAAAATTTAAAGATGCTAAAGATGATTATCCTATTCAAGTGCGATATAAATTTGACCAAAGAAATAACATTGATGCCTTAATGAATTTGAAAATTACTTACCGCGATATGAATATGGGTGGAATGTTACGTTCTGTTCCATTATCATCGGTAGCTAAGTTAAAATACAGCCAAACTTATGGTGGTATTAAACGCAAAAATCAAAAACGCATTGTATCACTTGGTTCAAATGTGCTTTCTGGTTATAACGCCAATGAAGTAGTGGAACAAGTAAAAAAAGCTGTAGCAGAATATAAATTACCAAACACTGTAACTACCGACATGACGGGTGAACAAGAACAACAAGCAGAAACAGGTGCATTCCTTGGAAAAGCCATGTTAATAGCTTTAGGTTTAATCTTTTTAATTTTAGTAACTCAGTTTAACTCTATATCAAAACCAGTTATTATTTTAAGTGAAATAGTACTAAGTATCATTGGCGTATTATTAGGATTCTCCATATTTAAAATGGATATATCAATACTAATGACAGGAGTTGGAGTGGTAGCGCTGGCCGGAATTGTGGTAAGAAATGGAATTCTTTTAGTAGAATTTACCGACTTATTGTTAGAAGAAGGAATGGAATTAAAAGAAGCAATTATTGAAGCTGGCAAAACACGTATGACTCCAGTTATATTAACTGCTACGGCTACTATGTTAGGTTTAATACCTTTGGCAATTGGTTTAAACGTTGATTTTATAACTTTATTCACTGAAGGAAATCCACATATTTACTTTGGTGGCGATAGTGTAGCTTTCTGGGGACCTTTATCATGGACCATGATTTTTGGTTTATTATTTGCCACATTATTGACTTTAGTTTTGGTTCCTGTAATGTTATTACTCTCAGAATCAATTAAAATAAAATATTTTCCAAAAAGAGAAAACAAAACCACCTATACATCGTTGTAGATTATATTACA
>JBIILW010000113.1:0-6282 GCA_044338265.1 Bacteroidia bacterium
GAAAAAGTAAAAGCCATTGTAGTTAGAGACGGTAAAGAAATGGAAGTAGAAATTACGTTTTAAACAAAATATCTTTGATATTCAGTTGTAAATTTACGTGTCCGTTAAAGAAATTTTCTTCTATATAATAACAAATATCAAAGCTAATTCCTTGCGCTACTTTATCATGGTGTTCGCCTAGTCCAAAACCAATTGCTTTGTATATTCTTCCACCTTCTTCGTGGGTTAAACTTAAGCGCAAATGGTTGTTTCCAACAATGGTTGCATCGCCTACATCCCACACGTTTCTGGTCATAAATATAGGGCTTGCATTGCCTGGTCCAAAAGGAGCAAATTGCTTTAGCACACTAAAAAACTTAGGAGTTATAGCCCTAAAAGGAATTTCAGTATCGTATTCTATTTCGGGTGTTAAACTGCGTGTAACAATGTTTTTGGAAACAATTGCTTCAAATTTTTCTTGGAACTTTGGAACATTTTCTACCCTTAAAGTTAAACCCGCGGCATGGGTATGTCCACCGTATTGTTCTAATAAATCAGCACATTCTTCAATGGCACCGTATAAATCAAAACCCTCTACCGAACGAGCAGAACCAGCTGCCATTCCATTGCTTTCAGTAAGAACTATAGTTGGTCTATAATATTTTTCAATTAAGCGCGAAGCCACAATTCCAATTACCCCTTTATGCCATTCTGAATGAAATAAAACCGTTGACTTTCGGTTGTGAAAATCTTTATCGGCCAATATCATGTTAAAGGCTTCTTCGGTAATACTGCTATCAAAATTTCTTCGTTCGTTATTATGGTGGTTAATCATTTCAGCAATCTCTGCTGAATCTTTGTCTTTATCAGAAATCATTAACCTGACCGAATCTTTTGCATCTGCAATTCTACCTGCAGCATTTATTCTTGGCCCAATAAAAAATACAATATCATTTACCGAATATTCTGGCCTAGGCGCATAATTTTCTAACAATGCTTTGATACCTCTGTTCGGATTTGTTTTTAGTTTTTTTAAACCTTGGTAAGTAATTACTCGATTTTCGTCCATAATGGGCACCAAATCGCTGGCTACACTAATGGCCGAAAGGTCCATGTATTCTTCTACTTCTTTAAAATCAATTTCGTGTTTTACACAATATCCTTGCACTAGTTTTAACCCAATTCCACAACCAGAAAGTTCTTTAAAAGGATAAGGACAATCGGCTTGTTTAGGATTTAAAATAGCGACTGCCTCTGGCAATTCATCGCCTGGTAAATGATGGTCGCAAATAATAAAATCAACGCCTTTTTTGTTGGCATATTTTACTTTATCGTTGGCTTTTATACCACAATCTAAAGCTATAATTAAACTGTAACCATTATTGCTAGCCCAGTCAATGGCCATAAACGAAATGCCATAACCTTCGGTATATCTATCGGGAATATAATATTCTATTTCTTTGAAACGCTTGGAAAAAAAATCGTAAACGGTAGCAACCGAAGTGGTTCCATCCACATCGTAATCGCCATAAATTAATATTTTTTGATTTTTTGCTAAGGCCTCGTCTATTCTTTCAATGGCCCTGGTCATTCCTTTCATAATAAAAGGATCGTGCATGTGGGAATATTGAGGTCTAAAAAAATTCTTGGCTTTATCAAAAGTATCAACGCCACGCTGCACTAAAATTCCTGAAAGCACTTTGTTTACATTAATAGCACTAGACAAGGCTTCAACAGTCTTCTTATCGGGTTCGGGTTTTGCTCGCCATTGTTTTTGCATAATGTGTGGCGAATGTAGTGTATTATAAGTAATTTTATTTTACTTTTTATGTAAATGGCTTATTTTTAGTTTGAAAAAATTGGTAAAACTCCAATCTAACAATCCAACAGTAAAACAATTTACCCGTCTAACAAATCTCCAAATCAAAAAATCTCTAAAACTCTAAATCAAAAATCAACAAGTTTTGCTTATTTTGCGCCTCAATTTATGAGTGAAGATATATTTAAAAAAGTGGTATCGCATTGCAAAGAATACGGTTTTGTATTTACTAGCAGCGAAATTTATGATAACGGTTTAGGTGCGGTGTATGATTACGGGCAAAATGGGGTAGAGCTAAAAAATAATTTGCGCCAATATTGGTGGAAATTTATGGTCCAAACTCACGACAATATTGTGGGATTAGACGCAGCCATTTTTATGCACCCAAAAACTTGGAAAGCCAGCGGCCATATTGATGGTTTCAGCGATCCAATGATTGACAATAAAGACAGTAAAAAGCGTTACCGCGCTGATAATTTATTGGAAGATAAAATTGCTAAATACCAAAAAGATGGCAAAACCAATAAAGCCGATGAATTACAAACTGCTTTGGATAATGCACTTTTGGCAAACGATTTAGACCAATTAAAAACTTTAATAGAACATCACGAAATTGCTTGTCCTATTAGCGGTACTCGCAACTGGACCGATGTGCGCCAATTCAATTTAATGTTTAGCACTGAAATGGGTGCAATGGCCGAAGATGCTGATAAAATATACTTGCGTCCAGAAACTGCGCAAGGAATTTTTGTGAATTTTTTAAATGTTCAAAAAAGTGGCAGAATGAAAATTCCTTTTGGAATAGCTCAAACTGGAAAAGCATTTAGAAACGAAATTATAGCTCGCCAATTCATTATGCGTATGCGTGAATTTGAACAAATGGAAATGCAGTTTTTTGTACGTCCGGGGACACAAAAACAATGGTTCGAATATTGGAAAGAGGCAAGAATAAAATGGCATTTAGCACTTGGTTTCGATAAAGCAAGTTACCGCTTTCACGACCATGTAAAACTTGCACATTATGCCGATGCGGCAACCGATATTGAATTCGATTTTCCTTTTGGATTCAAAGAAGTAGAAGGCATTCATTCCAGAACTGATTTTGACTTAAAAAGTCACCAAGAACATTCAGGCAAAAAAATGCAATATTTTGATGCTGATTTAGACGAAAACGGAAAACCTTATGGCAATTATATACCATACGTAATAGAAACCAGCATTGGTTTAGATCGATTGTTTTTATATACGCTTTGTGCTAGCTACAAGGAGGAAGAAGTAGGCGAAGGGGATAAAAAAGATACGCGAGTGGTTTTGGCTTTACCGCCAATTTTAGCACCTTATAAAGTGGCTATTTTCCCATTAACTAAAAAAGATGGATTGCCAGAAGTAGCTCGTAAAATCATTGATGATTTGAAGTTTGATTATAACTGTTTTTACGAAGAAAAAGATGCCATTGGCAAGCGTTACCGCAGACAAGATGCATTAGGAACTCCTTTTTGCATTACGGTAGATCATGAAAGTTTAGAAAACCAAACGGTAACTATTCGCTACCGCGATTCGATGTTACAAGAACGCATTCCAATCAGCAGCATCAAAAGTATTTTAGATGAAGCCATTAATTGGAAAAAGATTTTAACACAAACCGTTTAAGAAATATTCAAATAAAAAAGCTGCACTTTTTATTAAAGTGCAGCTTTTTTATTGTTATGTCATGTGTTCGTGGTTGGTGTCCCCACCAATCCAATGTCTCGATTAGAGAAGATACCAACCTTAAATAAATTATCGTCAGTTCGAGCGGAGTCCAGAACATAACTTAGCGCTATCAAAACATTTCGACTATGCTCAATGTGACTAAAAAAAAGAGGCTATCTTTTTGGGATAGCCTCTTTTATATTGTTACAAAAACACTAATTTATTTCACCAATTTAACGGCTTTAGTCATTCCGCCTTGGGTAACTTTTAGCACATAAAAACCTTTAGGTAAAACATTGGCATTATCAATGTTTATGGTATTTAAACCCAAAACTGCATTTACATTTCTTTCGCTTACCAACGCACCTTTTGAATCGTAAATTAACACTTGAATATTTTTATCAGAAATAGCATTTATTCTAATATTTAATTCATTATCAAATGGATTTGGTTGCACATTTACAATATCAAATGTGCCATTATCGGTATTGCTAATTTTAACCATGTTTGAGTATGAAAAATTACCATCAAAATCTATTTGTTTCAATCTGTAATATACATCAAAACCATTTGCTGTAGCATCAATAAATGAGTAATTATTCAATTTATTACTAGTTCCAGCTCCTTTTACAAAACCAATATTTGTAAAGTTTTTAGCATCATAACTGCGTTCTATTTCAAAACCATTATTATTAGTTTCAGAAGCAGTTGTCCAAGCCAATTGAATATTATTTTTATCAATTTTAGTAGCGTTAAAAGTTAACCATTTTACTGGTAAAGTATTTACCGATGAAGAACTTGCAACACCAAAATCGCCATATTCTGTTAGGCCTGCAGCTACCAATAAACCTGACGTCAAAGTAGTATTTAATGCTACCCAACCACCAGTAGATTCCGATCTTTTAACTATATACAAACTATCAGGACTTTGAATACCACCAATTACTGAAGTATTAAAGTATAAATCGAAAGGTGCTGTTCCTGGCAAATAACCCGTTCCAATTCCTGAATAATTAACAGAATACCAAGCCGAAGGACTTACTACGTTTGGTGTAAAAACAGCTGAATTATTAGTAGAAGCCGTAGAATTAGTAACAAAAACTGGACTTGCACTGCTAAAAACTGGTGTTCCACCGAAACGACTAACGGATAAAACTCCATTAGATGCACCAATACTAGAACCATATGAAACACTGATATTTCCAGCTGAATAAAACGTAGCCGAAGTTACACTTTGTTGGCTTAACGAAACTGGATTTAACACGTTGATATTATTGATATAAATCTGATTTCCTAAACCTGACCTACTTCTAAAAGCAATTTGCACAAATGTATTGTTGGCATAAGCCGATAAATCAACAGTAGCTTGGCGCCACTGTAATGAAGATGATGGAGCATAAGTAGTACTTTGTACTGCAGCTGTTCCTAAACTAGGATTACCATTTTGATCTATTAATGTTTCAATAACCGTAAAAGTATTTCCACCATCTGTTGAAACTTCTATATCAAAAGTATCTTCTTTTGATGTGTTTGTATTTGGTGCATGTGCCAATGAATAAAACAAAGTTGGGCGGGCTTTTCCTGAAAAATTAAACGATGAAGAAGAAACTATTCTTCCATTGTCGTTATAATTAATATTATCGGCCATTAACGAAACACCAGATGTTCCATTTGCTTGAGTAACCGATGCCGATGTTTTCCAAATTGGTTTAACAGAATTGGCATTATTTATAGTCCATTGAGTTGTTAAATTTGTTCCCGATGACCTAAATGGCAACGTGTTTTGCGGAGCAGCTACATAAATAAATACCATGGTATCATTTCCTATAATTGAATCGTTGGTAAAGTTGGTATATACTCTAACTTTATAATTTCCAGCAGTTGAAAAATTCAATGCATTTGTACCTGTAAATAATACACTAGTGGTATCGTTTCTAAGTAAAGAAGTTGTGGTATTTACGGGGCCAATAACAGGACCATTATTTACTGTGTATCTAACTGCTATTCCTGCTGCTCGTGTTTGTTGACCTTTGTTTTGAATTGTTACTCTAAAAGGCAAATTTACGCCTGTAGGCAAATTATATTTGTTAGATAAAGAAGACGAAACAGGTGCCACATCAATTTGTGGAATAGGGCGAGCAACACATTCTAGCATTAATCTGGTAGTTTGACCACCAACAATTCCTGGAACTGCATAAATAGTTCCAACTACAGAATTGCTAATTGGTATATAGGATGCGGTAAGTGCATCATAAGCGGTCATAAAGTAAAAAGGATTGGGTGCTCTTATAGGTACTTCAGTTTGCGAAGTTCCTAAAAAATAATTCAGTCCATTTACAGATGTTCCACCTGCTATTCCAGCAATAACAGATTGATTAGTTACTGTAGGTAAATTAGAGATAGAAAAAACCATATAGGTTCCTAAATCCGATGTTTGAACAATTCTATTAGGCGATCTGCCAATTATTCTACCTAAAGTATCCATTACCATGCCGCAAACTGTATCGCCAGTTGCATCAGAATTTGATACTAAATATGCTTTAATGGTTGTAATAATTGCAGTGTCTTTTATAAAATATTTGGAACCCCAAAAATTAGGAACAGTTATTCCATTACTTCCCGAGTGTGCAATTAAAGTATCCCTATAATTCATTTCATAAGGACTTACTAAAAAGCTATTTGTTAATACATTATTTGCACTATTATCATCGCTAGGAACCGAAACAGTAATAACCGAAGCCCCATCTATTAAAGGTAAATAAGGAGCAAAACTAACTGTAGTACTTGCAGAA
>JBIILW010000114.1:0-6266 GCA_044338265.1 Bacteroidia bacterium
TGGATGGTGTAAGCGCATGGATAAGGACACTTATGCCAAACCAAACATTGCTACTGAATTGAACAAAAACTATGTGTCGGTTAAATTTAATCCAGAAGTTACAGGAGTTACTTACACTTACAATGGTAAAACATATGATGGTCCAGGTTTGGCCGGTGCTATTAGCAATAATAGCATTAGTGGTTATCCAACCACTGTTTTTATTAATCCAAACTCACATGTTACAAAAATAGAAGTTGGTTATAAAAACGAAGCTGATATGAGCGTAATTTTAGTTGATATTCAAAAGGCTCTTGCCGGTGGCAAAAAAGGTAAAAAGAAATAAATTAAAGCTAAATAAGCATTAGAAACAAAAAAATTAAAAGCCCGTTTCATTCAATGAAATGGGCTTTTTTATTGGATTTTTAAAACCAATTGATGAAACAATATGAAGTTAAATTCCGATCCGTTTTTTACCGCTTTTGATGAAATAATTCCTGAAAATGCTGTTCCTAACAAATTAATATTAATGCAAGGAAATGAACCTCATTTGCTTTGTAAAATAGCAGCTAGTCAATTACAAAATCATTTGGAAAACCAGGAAGAATGGAATCATAATTTTGGGTTGGTAAATGAAAAGAAAGGAACAGTTATTGGTAAAATGTTTGGGGTTTTGGTAGTTAAAAACCAACAAAATGAAATTGGATATTTAGCCGCATTTTCGGGAAAGTTAGCAGGTGGAAATCACCATGCAAAGTTTGTTCCACCCGTTTTTGATTTACTTACCAATAACAGTTTTTTAAACAAGGGAATGATTGAACTTTCAAGAATAAACCAACAAATTAACCTGCTAAAAGAAGAAAAACCCTTGGCTTTTGAACAACAAATAATTCAATTAAAAGCATTAAGAAAAAGTAATTCCACTGCCTTGCAATTACAAATTTTTGAAAACTATCATTTTGTAAATGAAGTTGGAAAAACACAAAATAGTCTATCAGTTTTTAAAAATGCCTCCTATAAAAATCCACCAGCCGGAGCAGGTGAATGTGCCGCACCAAAACTATTGCAATATGCATTTAAAAACCGCATGAAACCACTTGCACTTGCAGAGTTCTGGTGGGGATTATCGCCAAAATCGGAGCTTTGGAAACACGGAAGTTTTTATGCTTGTTGTAAAGAAAAATGCGAGCCAATTTTAGCGCATATGCTAGCAGAAACTAATTATGAAATGAAATAAAACTACCTAAATCAACTTTAAATTATTAAAATATTGATGCTTTTAATTGCTAAATTGAAATTTATTTTCAATTGTTATTGAAAGTAATTAAATCCAAAAAGAGCAATTGCAAATAAAAATTTACAGTAAATTTTTGTGTATTACTTGTTTACTTCCAAAATAAATTTACTTTTGCAGCCTTAAATAATTAAAATAAATAGATCATGCATTTGACAACCGAGGCTAAAAAAGCCATTTTCGAAAAGTTCGGTACAGCCAAGTCTACTACAGACACTGGTTCTGCTGAAAGTCAGATTGCTCTTTTCACTGAGAGGATCAATCACATTACTGGCCATTTAAAAATTAACAAAAAAGATTTTTCTGCAGAGTTAAGTCTTGTTAAGTTGGTAGGTAAAAGACGTTCATTACTAAATTACTTGATGCGTAAAGACGTTTTCCGCTATAGAGCAATTATAAAAGAACTTGAAATCCGTAAATAATATGAACGGATTGGTATGTTATTTTATAAATAACTATAAAATAATAGCTAACTAAATTCACAAAAAGCAGGAACTAACAATTAGTTACTGCTTTTTGTGTTTTTAAACTTTATACAAAAAACAACAAAAGAGGCTTTTGCTAATCCCATCTTAGCAAAGGAATTCATAACTAACAAATAAAAAGAGATGGGGCTGAAAAAATAAAAATATGTCACAAGCAACAATTAAAACATTTGAAATTGGTGGTAAAACCATCAGTATTGAAACAGGCCGTTTGGCTCGCCAAGCCGATGGTGCAGTAGTAGTAAAAATGGGTGATACCATGATTATGGCAACTGTAGTATCTGCCAAAGAAGCAAAAGAAGATGTGGATTTTATGCCACTTACAGTTGATTACCAAGAAAAATTTGCGGCTGTAGGTCGTATTCCTGGTAGTTTTCACCGCAGAGAAGCTCGTTTATCTGATTATGAAATATTAATTAGTAGAATTGTAGATAGAGCTTTACGCCCTTTATTCCCTAGCGATTACCATGCAGATACGCAAGTAGCTTTAACTTTAATATCGAGCGATCAAAATATATTGCCAGATGCATTAGTAGGTTTAGCCGCATCGGCTGCAATTTTAGTAAGTGATGTACCTTTTAATGGTCCAATTTCTGAAGTTCGTGTAGCTCGTATAGATGGAAAATTTGTAGTAAATCCTTACAAAGACGAGTTAGCTCGCGCTGACATGGATTTGATAGTTGCTGGTACTGAAAAAGATTTGAACATGGTGGAAGGCGAGTGCCAAGAGGTAAGCGAAATAGACATGTTAGAAGCTTTAAAAGTAGCTCACGAAGCTATTAAAGTACAAATTAAAGCACAGTGGGAATTATGCGAAATGTTAGGTGGTAAAAAACCAGTTCGTACTTATAACCACGAACGTAGCAATCCTGAATTAGCAGCTGCTATTCGCGAGTTTTCTTATGATAAAATATTTGCTATTGCAAAATCAAAAGCAGGTAAAAATGAAAGAAGCGCTGGTTTTAAAGCAGTAAGAGAAGAGTTTAAAGCTTTACAAGAAGAAGGAACTGTTTTAGATAAATTTTTAACCAACAAATATTTTCATGATGTAGAGTACGATGCAGTTCGTGCTATGATTATGAACGATAGACAACGTTTAGATGGTAGAAATTTAGACGAAATTAGACCAATTTGGTCAGAAGTAGGTTACTTACCTGCTGCTCATGGTTCGGCTTTATTCACCCGTGGCGAAACTCAGTCGTTAACTTCGGTTACCTTGGGTTCAAAATTGGACGAACAATTATTGGATAGCCCCATGTTAGCTGGTTACTCAAAATTGATGTTACATTATAATTTCCCTTCATTTTCAACTGGCGAAACTAGACCAAATCGTGGTCCGGGAAGACGTGAAATTGGACATGGAAACTTGGCTTTACGTGGTTTAAAACGCGTATTACCACCTTTAGAAGAATGTCCTTATACCATTAGAATTGTATCAGATATTTTAGAATCAAACGGTTCTTCAAGTATGGCCACAGTTTGTGCTGGTTCATTGGCTTTAATGGATGCTGGTATAAAAATTACTGGTGCCGTAAGCGGAATTGCAATGGGTTTAGTAAGTGATGATGCAACTGGAAAATATGCAATTTTATCAGATATTTTAGGCGATGAAGATCATTTAGGTGATATGGATTTTAAAGTAATTGGTACTGCTAAAGGTATTACTGCTTGCCAAATGGATATTAAAATAAATGGCTTGCGTTGGGAAATGGTTGAAGAAGCTTTAAACCAAGCGAAAGCAGGTAGAGAGCATATTAGAAACGAAATGAGTAAAACCATTTCGGCTGCTGCTGATGATTTAAAACCACACTCACCTCGCATTGAAACTTTATTGATTGATAAAGAATTTATAGGCGCAGTAATTGGACCTGGTGGAAAAATTATTCAAGGTATTCAAAAAGAAACTGGTGCTACTGTTTCTATTTCTGAAAATGAAAAGAATGGTGTAGTAGAAATAGCCTCAAGTAATGCTGATAGTTTGCGCAGAGCCATGCAAATGATTAAAGGCATAGTTGCTGTTCCCGTTGTAGGCGATGAATACGAAGGAAAAGTAAAAAACATCATGGACTTTGGTGCATTTGTTGAGTTTTTACCTGGTAAAGATGGCTTGTTACACATCAGTGAAATTAGCTGGAACCGCATAGATAAAATGGACGGTGTTTTAGAACAAGGTCAAATGATAAAAGTAAAACTAATAGAAGTTGATAAAAAAACAGGAAAATACAGATTAAGCCACAAGGCCTTAACGCCAAAACCTGAACCAACACCTAAGCCAGAAGCCCCACAAGAGCCAACAGCATAATTTTATATCAAACAAAAAAAGAGAACTTAGGTTCTCTTTTTTTATGTTCTTTTTTAACTGAATTACAAATTCAGTTAATTATGAAATTCTGTTTATATTATTTATCATTGCCACTTAAATTTTAAAGGACTTTTATGGTAAATTGGCATTTTATAATTCCATTCTATTATGGTAAAAACAGACATGTAGTTAAAAAAGGTGGAGCACCTTTAGATAGAAAAATTGACTATTTAAAACAGACTGTAAATTCTATAAAAGGCTTAGGTGTTAATTCGAAAATTACAATTTATGTGTGTGATGATGCTAGTAATGAACAAGCGTTACTTGTAAATAACAACGTTAAAAAAATAAATTGCCACCCAAAACACCTTCCAATTGAAACTGTAAAAACATTTCAAAAATGGTTCAATGAAAATGGTTCCGACAACGATATTGTAACATTTAATGAAGATGATCAAGTTTTATACTTATCCGGAAAAGTGATAGCAGATATTGAAAACACAAACGATAAAGTTGTTTTTTCACCACATCGTTGGGCTAAATTGTTGTTCTTTTTTAGAATAAAAAAACGCCCTGTTTTTAAATTTAATGGTAGTTGGGGAATTTTAGACAATATAAATAAAACACTTACCGGAAAAGATTTTTCTTATAATTACGATTACAAAACACAAGACAATAGGAATTCAGCTTATGCAGCTTGCTGGATGACTAAAGGAAATGTTTTTAAAGGAATAGATTTTAATGTATCCGAGGAATTAATAGAATTAGAATCACCTTCTTTTGCGCTATTTGATAGTGGAATTCCTGTAATAAAACTTGTAAATGATAGCACTCAACCTTTATCACATTTTATGGTTGATCACCTCTCGGGATATGATTATAACAGAAGAATTATCAAATTATTTTAAAGAATTTAAAACCTTTATAGAATTAAATTTTTTTATAGTTTTTGTAACCAATTTCCCAACCAAATAACTTAAAAGTTAGTTGTTTTAATTTGTCTTTTATTTTGGTTTTATTGTATTTTAAATCAAACTCAAATTGCCAGTTTTTATTGGCTATACGCTTTAGCATTACTTTGGGATGAGTGTTTGTAAATTTCATTAATGAATCAATTTGGGAGTAATCAAATTCGTCCACTTTCAATACGTTTTTATCTATCCAATTGTCATCGTGCCAAAGTTTGTTAAGCTCCTCTTGCTTTCGTTGCATTGCCTTTGGATTTTTTACCCAACCATAATGATATATATATGCATCTATTGGTTTTACTTTTAGTTTTTCATTATTGTTTTTCCTAAAACCTTGCGCATCTTTATAGGAATATATTTTTTTATTATTTTTTATTATTCTTATTTCATTGTTATACCAACCACTCGAGTTGCCTATATAATCATATGAACCATAAAAATGTAAATACTTAAAAAGTAATCCATCTACATTTTTATTTGATTTAAAATGGAGCATGGCTTGATTTATTATTGGCAAATATTTTTCGTGAACAGCTTCATCGCCTTGTATATAAAAACACCAATCGTAAAAGTTTGGAATGGCTTGAAAAGCTTTATTGGTTTCCACCGCTAAAACCTGTCCACCTTGTTTTAAATTTTCGTCCCAAAGTGTTTTTACAATCTTTATTTTTTCTGGATTAATTGATTTTATTAAAGCTTCAGTTTCATCATCTGATTTACCGAGGGCTACATAAACTTCATCGCAAATTGGTAAAATAGAATTAATAGCTTCTACTATTGGATAATCGTATATGATTGCATTTTTTATAAAAGTAAAACCTGCTACTTTCATATTTAATCGGGAATTTGTTGCATTTGAATGAGCTGTTTGTATGTGCCATTTTGCTGAATCAAATCGTTGTGAGTTCCTTGTTGTACTATTCTTCCTTTTTCAAGTACTACAATCAAGTCGGCATTAATAATTGTACTTAATCTGTGTGCTACAATTATGGTTGTTCTGTTCAGCATAATATTGTTCAAAGCTTCTTGTACCAAGCGTTCGCTAGCTGTGTCTAATGCTGAAGTAGCTTCATCTAATATCAAAATGTCAGGATTGGTGTTTACTGCTCTGGCAATGCTTAATCTTTGTTTTTGACCACCACTTAATTTGTTTCCTCTATCGCCAATATTGGTTTCATAACCATTTTCGTTTTCTATAATAAAACTATGTGCATTAGCTATTTTAGCAGCTTCTTCTA
>JBIILW010000115.1:0-6207 GCA_044338265.1 Bacteroidia bacterium
AGCTGTGGATTTAAAAACATTTGCTGAGGATAAAAACTATTAAGCAACACAAAAAGTAAAGCAGGTAAAAAACTATCTTTAATTAATATGGTATGTTTTACTACTAAGTGATTAACCATCCATGCTTGAAGTACAACTAAAAAACTTGCTGAAACAGCACTAAAAAAATAATAATCATCAAAAGTGCTAACCCAACTAAATATGAATTGAGCCAAAGGAGCATTAATATTTAAATCAATTGGAATTACTTGAAGAAAAGGCAATAATCGTATTAGAACTGTAAATACAATTAAAAATACGAATGCGAATATGCTGTTGTTTCTAAATAAATTTAACAATGTTGTGGTGCTTAAAAAGTAATACGCATCAAAGTAAATCGTTTATCACGAATGGTACAAGCCAAAAGTGAATTTGCTGAAATTTGCTTGCAATCCGTTGGGATAATTAATACGCTTGCATTGATGGCTTTTACCAAAATTTTATTTTCACTTTTACCTTTTACGTTAAATTTATTCATTAAAACATCACCTTCTTGGTTTACATCTGCATTATAAATGGTATGAATTGCATCGTTATTTACAAAACAAGAAATGGATGAGTAATAACCTCCATCACTTACAGATTGCTGTTCTTTGTTAATTATATCGCCAATTTCAAGCGAGCCATCTGCTTTGATACTTAACAACAATACATCGTTATAATTATAAACAACCCTTGTATTTGTTTGAGGAAATCCGTTTACATAATAAGTATATGATTGTCTTGTCATAAAATATTTTTCGGAAATTAGAAAAACTCCGCCATCACTTCTCGGAATTATTTTACGAATATAAATGTCATTTAAATCCATGGTTTTACTAAACGATATTTTTTCTTTTAATAATTTCAATGAAATTGAATCAATTACATTTACTTGAACAGCAGTAGTTTTTAAATCAATAGTTTGATAAAAATAACCACTGTTATTTATTTCATCTTCTATGGCATAAAAGCCAATTATATTCACTTGTTTTGATATGTTATTGATTACAAATCCTAAGTCATCTATTTCAATTCCTTGCTTAGAAATGTCGTATTCTAACATATTTTCATTTGCTTTATAAAAAGCATATAAAACAAATCTTCTGTTTTCATTTTTCTTTTTCTTTTTTCCCGTTTTAGGAAAGTCAAGCAGTGTAAAATAATTTCCTTCATTGTCTATATCACATTTGGTTGTACCAATGTCATTTAGTAATTCATTTATTTCAAATATTTTGGCATAAATTGGTAATAAATTTTCATCAAAACCATATAAATATAAAGCAGCCTTTTCATTATTATTTTGATTAGCTTTGCCAATAAAGCTTAAACTAAAGAACTTTTTATTGATGCTGTTATTGATTGTCAAATCAATATTATCATTTAACAATGACTCGTCAACTGAGGCTAATAGCACCATTCCACCAGTTTGGTTTAAGTTCATATCAAGTTTAGTAACTAAAAAATCAATTTTATTTGTTGCAGTATTTTTAGCCGATATGAATACATATATTTGTTGATTGATGAGCAGTACTTTTTCAATAAATGCTGGTATAGTTAAAGGTATGTCTTTACTTGTTTCAATAGAAAGTTTGTTGTTAAACTTCTCGATTAATACATTTTTTTTAAAATTATTATCGCGGCACCTAATTATAAATGTACCCATTTCATTGCTACCAATAATTTGAGTATAACTGTTTTTATTTTTTACTTTTACGGGTTGTCCAAACTCTATTATTTGAGCATTTACCTGCAATGAAAAAATAAAAATAATAAAAATGTTTAGCAGCTTGTGTTTATACATTATTTTGCAACCTTTAAATAGCGTTGCAAATTAACAAAATAGCTCGTTTTAAAAATGATGATTATTTAAATGGCAAAAAAAATATATGATACAGCAAAACCGCAGGAACGTGCAGTTTTGGTGGGAGTTGTTACTCCAAGTATGAAAATTGAAAAATCGCAGGAGTATATAGATGAGCTAGCTTTTTTGGCTCAAACGGCTGGTGCAGTAGTTGAAAAACAGTTTTTACAGCGCTTACCTCACCCTAGTTCTCGTACTTATGTAGGTGAAGGAAAACTAGCCGAAATATTAGAATATGTAACAGTGAGAGAAATTGATATTGTAATCTTTGACGATGAGCTTAGCCCTTCGCAATTGCGTAATATTCAAAATGAATTGAAGGTAAAAATTTTAGATAGAAGTAATTTAATTCTCGATATTTTTGCCAATAGAGCTACCACGGCTCAGGCTAAATATCAGGTAGAATTGGCACAAGCCCAATATTTATTACCTCGTTTAACTAGAATGTGGACGCATTTAACCAAACAAAAAGGTGGAATTGGAATGCGTGGACCAGGGGAAACTGAAATAGAAACCGATAGACGTTTGTTACGTGAGGAAATTAGTAAACTGAAAGAACGTTTAAAACAAATTGATAAGCAATCGGCTACTCGCAGGCAAAATCGCGATGAAAAAAAACGTGTAGCTTTGGTTGGATACACCAATGTGGGTAAATCAACCATTATGAATTTACTCAGTAAAAGTGAGGTTTTAGTGGAAAATAAATTATTTGCCACATTAGATAGTACCGTTAGAAAAGTAGTTTTTGAAAATGTTCCTTTTTTACTAAGTGACACCGTTGGGTTTATCAGAAAATTGCCACATCAATTAATCGAAAGTTTTAAATCAACTTTAGATGAAGTTCGTGAGGCTGACTTGTTATTACATGTAGTAGATATTAGCCATGAAAATTTTGAAGAACAATTAAATTTAGTGAACAGTACTTTATTAGAAATTGGCGCAAGCAATAAAAAACAATTACTTATTTTTAATAAAATAGATCAATTGAAGGAACCGCTTGAACCAGACGATCCGTTTGGCGAAGAAACAGAACATTTAACTTATATAGAAAAACTGAAAAACACTTGGATGGCCAAAGAAAACGGACAAGTAATATTTATTTCAGCCACAAAAAAAGTAAATATTGATGAGCTAAGAACAAAAATTATAGCTGCCATTAGATGATAAATTAAAAGTTTATTCCAACAAAAAAGCCCGAATTTACATTCGGGCTTTTTATATTATTTTGATTAATTATTATCCGTCAACTGACAACTATCAACTGACAACTAACTAGTCTCTTCTTGGTCTTCTTGGTCTATCAGAACTTGGTCTGTCACCGCTAGGTCTGTCAAAGTTTGGTCTGTCACCGCTAGGTCTATCAGAACCACCTCTGCTACTTCCACCGCTATACGATCTGTTTCTACCCCCATCTCTGGTTCCGTATCCACTTTTTTCGCTAAAGCTGCTTCTTTCACTTGAACTGCTTCTGTCGCTTGAGCTATTTCTATCGCCACCTGAATCTCTTCCGTAACTACTTCTTTCGCTTCTTTCGCCACCGCTTCTTCTTTCTCTATCTCCGCCACCACTTCTTCTATCGCCACCACCATAACTTGAACCGCCTTCACTTCTGCGGCTGCTGTATCCGCCACCGCTTCTACCGCCTCTATCGCCACCACGGTCTCCGCCTCTATCACCTCCACGAGAACTTCTACCTTCTCTTGAACCACCTGGTTTTTCGCCACTTAATTCAGCTCTAACTGGTCTGTCTTCGTATGTTTTTCCGTTCAATGAAGTAATTACTTTTTCAGCAAATTCTTCTTTCACATCTACAAAACTAAATACTCCACTTACGTCAACGTGAATATCGGTATAATCTAAGCCACTTTCTTGCGCAACCCAATCTTTAAAAGTACGAATGGTTAATCCGTCTTTTTTACCAATGCTCACAAAAATTCTTTGACCTCTCACATTGCTTCCACGTTCACCGCGTTCGCTACGTTCGCTACGTTCACCGTCACGAGAATTTCTTTCGCCACTGGTATTTAAGTCAGGTGCGTTTAAGTATTCAGCACTGAATCTACGTAATTCTAACGATAAAAATTTCTGAACTAATTCTTCCGATGGCATTGCTAATAAAGGCTTTAAACCTTCCATTACTTTTTCATCAAAAATGCTAGTTTCTATTTCAGTATTTACAATGGTATCAATGAAAGCTACTAATTTTTTATCTCTTACTTCTTCAGCACTAGGAATTAATATTTTTTCAAATTTTACTTTACTTAAACGTTCAATATCTCTTAAACGTCCGTTTTCACGCATGTTTAATAAGGTAAATGAAACACCTAATTTTCCTGCACGAGCTGTTCTTCCACTTCTGTGTGTGTAGTTTTCAATATCGTCTGGTAAATGAAAATGGATAACGTGTGTAATTCCAGTTACATCAATTCCACGAGCTGCTACGTCAGTTGCCAATAATATTTTAATAGCATGATGACGGAAGCGGTTCATTACTTTTTCGCGTTGTCCTTGGCTTAAATCGCCATGTAAACAATCAGCATTGTAACCATCTTTAATTAATTTATCACTTATATCTTGTGTTTCGTTTTTGGTAGTACAGAAGATAATTGCATAAATGTTGTCGCTGTTAAAATCCAAATAACGTTTTAAAGCTGGATATTTATCGCGGGCATGGACTGCAGCATACTGATGCGTAATGTTTTCATTACCAGTATTTTTTTGGCCAACAGTAATTTCATGAGGATCGTTCATGTATTTGTTTGCAATGTTTCTGATACCTTTAGGCATGGTAGCACTGAATAAACACACTCTTTTTTCTTTAGGAGTTTCTGCTAAAATGTATTCTACATCTTCTTCAAAACCCATGTTAAGCATTTCATCTGCTTCATCTAAAACTACATACTTAACGGTTGAAATGTTAAGCGCTCTGCGGTTCATTAAATCCATTAAACGACCAGGAGTTGCAACAATGATGTTTGCCCCTCTTTTTATGTCGCTAATTTGACGTTCAATGCTTGCTCCACCATAAACAGCCACTATGTTAATGCCTGATTTGTTTTTGCTGTAATTTCCAAGATCTCTGCTAATTTGCATACAAAGCTCACGAGTAGGACAAATAACTAATGCTTGTACTGACCTGTTGGTAGTATCTATTAGTTGAATAATTGGCAGGCCAAATGCTGCTGTTTTACCGGTTCCTGTGTGGGCTAATCCCAAAATATCTTGCCCTGTTTCTAAAAACACAGGAATAGACTGTTCCTGTATCGGGGTGGGGTTCTCAAAACCCAATTCTTGAATCGCATTCAAGATAGACGTCTCTACGCCCAGTTCACTAAAATTTTTCAAAGTACATTATTAAAAATAAGCTGCAAATATATGTAAATAATTGACAAATTGTGTTTTAGTGAGATAAATAAGTTTTAATTTTTGATTTTAGTTGAAATAAAAACTAAAATTTAAAATTTAAAGTAGTGAAGAAATTTGATGGGTGTAAAACTTATAACAAACTAACAGCAAGGTTAGTTCCCCCAACTTCTGAGTGAGCGAATTAGAATTAAAAAGTCTTTTTCTACCGAGTAATCTTTGGCGTATAAAAAGTTTAATTTTTGAATAGTAATGGCATTGTAACTTTTGCCACTTAGGTTATCTATTGGGTTTAAAACTCCTTGCCTAAGGCTTGGAAGTAGTTTAATATTATCGGCATTGGCATAACCAACCCAAGTTTTTTCGCCTAACAAAACTTGCGCCCAATTTTTGATGAACTGTGTTTTGTTTTTTATAATTAAACCAATGATTGGAATAAAAGGAAGCAAAAAAACAGAAAACAAAATATCGAACAAACGTTTCTTTTGTTGTTCCCAGGCCTTACTTAACGACAAGTTTAACTCAATGGTGTAAAAATCGCCAGGTGTATTTTTGTTATTACTACCAATGATAAAAAGACTTTCTTCTGGAACTATTTTAAACAACAATTCTTGTTGTTTCATTCGTCCCATCCATTCTATGATTTGCGAGGCAGCCAAATCCTTAGAACAAAAAATGATTTCTTCTATTTTTAAAACTTCTACTATTTCACTTAACTGCGAAACATTTCCTAAATATTGATCATCATTTACGCTTTTATCGTCAATAGAAATAAAACCAAAATAATCGGCTTTCGCTTTCGATTTTACCAATAAATCCTGAACACGGCTTACTTCATTGTAGTTTCCAACTATTGCGGTACGCAGTCTGTTACTAAAACTAAAACTCAACTTTCCATTTTTCAACCAAAACAGCATGAACCTATCAAAGTAGGTCATGGCAATGGTACTGACAGTTCCAAG
>JBIILW010000116.1:0-6168 GCA_044338265.1 Bacteroidia bacterium
ATTTGGCTTACCACAATGGAACTACTTGGATGAGCAATGTTGCAGGTGCGGCTTCCGGTTCAAATCCTTATACACAAACTCGCTCAGGTATCACTTCATTCAGTGCATTTGGTGTGGGTAGTGCTGGTACATTGCCAGTAGAACTTATTACCTTTAATGGCAAACGTGTAAACGAAAAAGCTGAATTAAATTGGGTAACTGCTAGTGAGGTAAATAACGATTACTTTATTGTTGAACGCAGTTCAAATAATAAAACATTTACTGCCATTGGTGAAAAAGTAAAAGGTGCTGGTAATAGCAATACTGTAAATCAGTATCAGGTTTATGACAATGATGCCATTGCTTTTGCAACACAAAATGCAATACAAACTATATACTATCGCTTACGTCAAGTTGATTTTGATGGTACCATTAATTATAGCAAAGTAATTAGTATTTCGGCTACTGAAGATGCAGTAGGATTCGATGCATCAGTATATCCAAATCCATTTAATGGAACTATTCATGTAAATGTTTCTACCAATACAAATGAGGAAACACACTTAGAAGTTTATGACTTAAATGGCAAAACGGTATACAGTCAAACCATTACTACTTTGGTTGGTAATACTAACTTTATGATTACTGATTTAGATAGAATACCTGCTGGCATGTATTTTGTAAAAATATCGCAAAGCGACAACACTAAAATTGTTAAAATATCAAAAGTCAATAACTAACAATTAACTAAATTACTAGTTTAAAAAACCGCCCCTAAAAAGGCGGTTTTTTTATTGACTATTTTTAAAATATTATTGTAATACCTTCGTATACCAAAATCCAATCATTTAATTATGACTATTTCAAATAAAACCATAGGCAAAAAGCTTATTATTTTTATACTTTTTTTATTTATAAATAATATTTCAAAAGCGCAGTGGAACTCGTCATTTGACTTCAGTAATAATTATATTTATGAAAATAATATAGGATTATTATATGCAAATAATGACTATAAAAATCAAGGCGTAAAAGAAGTAACAACAAAATTTATTCATTCAAAAACTAATCAATTAAACACCCAAGAAATTTATAAAATTGATAAAAATGGCGTTGGTTATTTTTACAAAAAATACAATAAAAAAGGTAAAATTTATTTAACCAGAACCTATCATTTAATTGATACGGCAAGGTACGACAGCATGGAGACGGCTTATAGAAAAGATACATTTAGTTCAATATACATATTTAACGATAATAAAAAAATTATTGAACTGCAGTATTTTAATAACAAACATGAAAAATATTGGACTTTCAAATATACTTATAACGATAAAAATAAGCTGGCCTCATCAACTAGTTTGAATAAAAAAGGCAAACAATATTTCAGAAACGAATTTTATTATTATGACAACGGCAGTATAAAAGAAACACGTTATTACAATAACAAAAATAAGTTGAAAAAAATTTATAGTTATGCTTGTGAGCCTACTGGTGAGGTTACAAAAAAAGTTACACAACAAAACATATGTAAAAAAAGAACATATAATTCTGATAGTACTTTTGTAGAAATTTTTGAAGGACACGATAACAAAGGACATTCTTCAAGAAGAATAGTAAAATATTCAAAAGACAGTTTCCCGCTTGAACAACTTTATTATAACCACAAAGACCAAGAAATTAAACGTTATGTTTCGGAATATAATGATGGAAAAACAATTAATTACCAATATTATTACAAAGGAAAACTGAAAAGAGCATACCATTATACATATAATGTTAAAGGACTTATAGAAAGCTATCAATCAATAAACAATAAAGGAAAAATAAAAAATAATAATGTATACGAATACAGTTATTTTTAGGCTTTATTTAAAGTTGATTGGCAATCATGTATGAACTATCAAATTGAAAACTGCAAACAATCATTTTTATTGGTGTGCATTACATTTAATTTCGCACTTCAATTTCAAACAGTTTTAGTTTTCTAAAAAATTAATTATAAATACAAAAATGACAAAAGTATCAGTTATTGGAGCAGGTGCAGTGGGAGCAACCACAGCCGATGTTATTGCTTATCGCGAATTAGCAGATGAAGTGGTTTTATTAGATGTAAAAGAAGGATTTGCCGAAGGTAAAGCACTTGATATTTACCAAACAACTTCGTTATTAGGAATGAAAACTCGCGTTAGCGGAACTACAAATGATTATAGCAAAACTGCTAATTCTGATGTAGTAGTTATCACCTCAGGTATTCCTCGTAAACCAGGAATGACGCGTGAGGAATTAATAGGAACGAATGCAAATATTGTAAAAACTGTAGCAGAAAACGTGTTAAAGCATTCACCAAATGCAATTATAGTGGTAGTTTCTAACCCAATGGATACCATGACATACTTGGCTTTAAGAGCAACTGGTTTGCCTAAAAACAGAATTATAGGAATGGGCGGATTATTAGATAGTGCACGTTTTAAAGGTTATTTGGGAATGGCATTAAACCAACCAACTGCCGACATTCAGGGAACAGTAATTGGTGGTCATGGCGATACAACGATGATTCCTTTGACTCGTTTGGCTACTTTAAATGGTGTACCCGTTTCTAATACTTTAAGTGCGGAGCAATTAAAAGAAATTAGCGATGCAACTATGGTTGGTGGAGCTACTTTAACCAAATTATTAGGAACTTCGGCTTGGTATGCGCCAGGTGCTGCAAGTGCTTTTTTAGTAGAAAGTATTGTTCGTGATCAAAAACGTGTAATGCCTTGTTGCGTAGCTTTAGATGGCGAATATGGGCAAAAAGATATTTGCTTAGGTGTTCCAGTTGTTATTGGTAAAAACGGTTGGGAAAGTATAGTTAATTACAAATTAACTGCTGACGAGCAAGAATCATTTAACAAAAGTGCAGATGCTGTTCGCAATATGAATAGTGTATTAGCTGAAATTGGAGTTTTATAAATAACTCCTAAAATAAATTAACAAAAAAAGACTTGTCAGAAATGGCAAGTTTTTTTATGTCAAAAAAATCAATAAGATGAATTTTAAAACACTTTTTTGTTTTTTGGGTTAATAAATTTTATGACTAGAAATGAAAACATATTGAAATTGCGTCCTGAAATAATTACAGACAATACTAAAACTAGTTTGTCTGAAGAAAGCTTTCAGAATTCAACTTTACGTCCAATTTTAAAACTCCAAAACGAACTAATTTTAAAACTAACAAATAAACATTTGGCAAAATTTATTTTAGATAAAAGCAAAGAAGAAATCATAAAAATAATAGAAACTAGGTTGGCGGAACAAGTAATCAAACAACAATTAATAGGTTTAACCATTGGATTATTTACTTCAGAAGAGTTTGAATTTTATATACAAAACCAATCAAGTATAAATAAACGAATAGGCCAGTTGATTATTCAGCGTGTTTGCAGTCAAATTTTGTAATTTAAATTCCTAAATTCAACTAATAAAACACAACATGAGTGAATACAAAAACTTTTAACTCATAGAAACAAAAAAGCTACCTCAATTAATGAAGTAGCTTTGGTAGAAAACCTGGTCCCGATGCATCGGGAGAACCAGGCACCTTCAATGGTTTTTATAATTGTGGGCCCACCTGGAATCGAACCAGGCACCTACTGATTATGAGTCAGTTGCTCTAACCGAATGAGCTATAGGCCCTACTAAAATTCATTTTCTGATATTTTAGGGAGTGCGAAAGTATCTTTTTACTCCTATTATTGCAAATAATTTTTTTAAAATGCTAAAATATAAAGCTATAATTTTTGATTTAGGTGGAGTAATTGTAAATCTTGACCAAGATAGAACTATTAGGAGTTTTAAACGCTTAAATATTGACCTTGACGAAGTAAATGACAAACTACCCATTTTTAAAGAATATGAAACTGGGTATGTGAATACCGAAACTTTTATTCAAACCATCAAAGCTGAACTAAAAGGAAGCGCCAGTGATGTGGAAATTTCTAATGCTTGGAATAACATGATTTTGGATGTTCCCATTGATAGAATTGAGGTTTTAAAGGAACTTAGAAAACATTACCAATTATTTGTTTTAAGTAATACCAACGAATTACATATTCAAGAATTTACCAAATTATTTGAAATTGATCATCCAAATGAAAACTGGGAAAATTTATTTGACAAAATATATTACTCGCATAAAATAGGACTACGCAAACCAAATACAGCAGCTTGGCAACTTATATTAGATGAAAATAATTTGTTAGCCCACGAAACTATTTTCATTGACGATACAAGCATGCATTATAAAGCAGCTGAAACATTGGGCATAAAAAGCATTTGGGCCAAAGAGCCCATTGGAAAATGGTTTTTTGATGAAGTAAAAAAACTGGAAATTTAGAAAACTTTTTACAAGTGAATTAGTTTAAAAGCTAATTTTTGTGCAAACGTTTTATAATACATTTTTATGTGCGCTTCTACCCTACTTACGTCCAAATATTCTTGAAACATATCCAATAAAAGGATGTCGAAGGCGGAACTTTCTATAAACTTTATTTCCTTTTGAAATCCACAAACACATAAGGCATTTGTTTTCCTTAAAAACCTTTTGAGCAGCCTAGTATCGGTGCTTAACACATGACAAGAACCAAAATGTATGATTTTGTTTTTACAATTATCACCCAACATTTCGGCTAATTCATCTAAACTAACTAAGTCTTTTCCAATTAAAATATGGCCTGGTTTTCCATGAAATGCAAAATAGCCAATGCTATATTTGGCATACCTTTTCAGCTTCCATTCTTCTAAATAAAAAGCCAAATTTTCGCGCGTGCCGCAATGTCTGTGAATGTATTCAATGTCCCTATTATCTTTTAAAAAATCGAGGGCGGCTTTTACACTATTTTGCTTTAATAAATTCTTATTCCAGTCTCCTTCTAGGCAAAATATATCTTTATCGTAGGCTTTTGCTTTTTTCATTGCACTGCAAACATATTATTTAAAAAATCAGAAAGCTAAAACCTTTTTTTATTTCCAAGTAAATAATTAGTTTTGGTAAAACTTATTCCTGCATGCTTTTAATTTTTGTAGCTGACGATCAATCGCCAAGATTACTGTATATTCTGAACGAAATCCTATTAAAAAGGCTTCAAATTACCTATACCGTAACCAATAATTACGATTATTTTATGCGGTCGCACATGCCTAAAATAAATTACTCGAGCAGTTATATTCCCAATTGTGTAAATATTCCCGCTCATACTTTATTATACCAAGAAAACATACGTAAAATTGAAATTGATGTAACTACTCACCAAACATTTCAATACACTTTTTTCAATATTCCATTCGATTTTTCAAAATTAATTGAAACACCCAAACAACAAATCCCTTTTGATATTTTCAGTGCTTCCTTTTATTTATTAAGTCGTTATGAAGAATACATTGTTCCCAAATTTGATATTCACAACCGATTTAAAGCCGAAGAAAGTTTGGCTTATAAACACCATTTTCTACAAATTCCTTTGGTTGATATTTGGGCCATGGAGTTAGGTAACATCATTCAAAAACAATATCCCGAAATAAATTATAGCTTAGGTGAATACCACGAAATCCATAGTTTTGACATTGATTTCGCTTACAAATACAAGGGCTTAAGCTCAATAAGGTTTTATAAAAAAGCACTTGGAAACATGCTTCGCTTCAACTTTACTGAATTAATAAAAATGTTCGATCAATCGTTGGCAGATGAATACGACACCTATGATTTTATATTTCAAGAATTAGAAAAGCGAAAAGCAAGTAGCATTTTCTTTTTTTTGGTAGCCGAAAAAATTGGGCAACACGATAAAAATTTATTGCCAACTAACCCCGTTTATCAGCATTTATTAAAACTTATAAGCAGCAAATTTCCCATTGGCGTTCATCCTTCTTATCATGCTAGCACCATTAAACAAATGCTGCAAAACGAAACAAATGTTTTAAGTAAAATTTCAAATCAACCAATTGAAAATAGCCGATTTCATTTCCTTAAATTCAAATTACCCAACAGCTATAATTACCCCATTGAATCCAATATTTTAAATGATTATAGCATGGCTTTCGCCAATAAAATTGGCTTTAGAGCAAGTACATGCAAAGGTTTCAACTTTTACAATTTGAGTGAAAATAAAGCTACTGTGTTAAACGTTTTTTCACCTTGTATAATGGATG
>JBIILW010000117.1:0-6135 GCA_044338265.1 Bacteroidia bacterium
AGTTCTCACCATCAAGCGGTAAAAAAAGTTTCACCAAAATTTAAAATAACAGCTAAAAGCAGTGATGGGATTATAGAAGCCATTGAATGGAAAAATAATTCACATCCTTTTGCTGCTGCAATTCAGTGGCATCCTGAAAGATTATTTAACAAGGCATCCAATCAATTAAGTCAATCCTTTGTTAGGAAAGCAAAAACCAATTTGAGGTATAAATAAAAAATTGCTCAATTATTTCTTTGCAATTTTATAAAATAACAACTGACCTAATATGATTAATAATACGGTAAATAATGTGCTGAAGAAAATGCGTGCAAGTGTAGAAAAGAATTGGTTAAACGAAAAAGCTTCTAAGAAAAATAGCATAAAATGATGAATAAAAACCAGCACTAAAGCATAAATCAAAAATCCAATTGGTCCTTTTGTACTTACACTGGGTTTAATTGGTGCATTTTGATCGTCTTTATTGGTGCTAAACATAATATAAAACCTGCGCGAATAACCCATTAAAACTGTTGCTGCAATATGTGGGCCGGGTAAACTGCTGAATGAATCCATGGTCATACCTATTAATAAACTTAAAATCAACACCACCCAAGGTTTTGTATTATAAGGTAAACTTAAAATAAAAGCTACATAAATATAAGGATTAACATAGGTGCTTAAATCAATATTATTAATAATAGCAATTTGAAAAAACACCAATAAAACAAATCTTAACAAGTAATTAAGCGTATCTAATATCATTGTTTTGCCTCCTCTTCTATTGCTTTAGTTTCGGCAGCATGCTGACTTTCCTTGAATAAATTTCTTACCACATACACATTTTTTAAACGGCTAAAAGGCGTGTGAATTAATAGGGTAATATCGTAATCATTTTTTTCAGGATTACGGTCTATTTTTACAATTTTACCAATTGGAATTTCTTCAGGATAGGAAGCAGATTGAGCGGTAGAAACCACTTCATCGCCAACTGCCACGGGAACATAAGTATTTACTTTACTCAATTGAGCAAACAAGGAATTACTTCCATCCCAAGTTATTGAACCAATATCACCTGTTTTTTTTATTTTTGCACCAGTGCTACTTTTGCTATTTAGCACTGATTGCACTAAACTATAATATGGTGTTACTTGCCAAACAATTCCCACAACTCCATCAGGACAAATCACACCGTCAAAACGTTTAACACCATGGAATGCGCCTTTGTCAATGGTAATAAAATTATTGCGTTTGCTTATAGAATTATTGACTACTTGTGCCGAAATGTAAACATACTGTTGCTTAAAAAGAGTGTCATTGACTTCGGTTTTGGTAATACCATTTTGATAATATGATTGCAATGATTGCGTACGCAATCGAGCATTTTCTAATTGCAAGCTGTCGTTTAAAGTTTTTAAATTAAAATAACCAGTTGTACTATTCATGGTATTAAAAATAGTGGAACTGGTGCTAGAAGTATAGTTTAAAAAACTTGCTTGTTGGTAATTATTAAATCGAAGCAATACAATTAACGCAAAAAATTCAAATGCCAAAAACATAAAAAACACATAATACTTATATATAAAAAATACTAGGTTCTTCATGTTTTTTTCTTAGCCATTGATTCCATTCAAAAGCTATTTTTTTTTTTTGTTAGTTGTTTAAAATAAATTTTTTAAAAAGTAATGTTATTTGTTAAAAGCTAAGTCATTAAGAACTTATAGCTTTTCAAGTTTTTAAGTGCCATACCAGTTCCTCTAACTACTGCTCTTAAAGGATCTTCAGCAACGTGTACAGGTAATTTAGTTTTAGCAGAAATTCTTTTATCAAGCCCACGAAGCAAAGCCCCGCCACCAGTTAAATATAAACCAGTTGAATAAATATCGGCAGAAAGTTCTGGAGGGGTTAACTCCAAAGCACGCAGAATAGCCTCTTCAATTTTTGAAATTGATTTATCTAAAGCTGCGGCAATTTCTGAATAACTTACACTAATTTGTTTTGGAATTCCTGTCATTAAATCGCGGCCATTTACGGCATAATCTTGTGGAGGATTTTCTAATTCACTCAAGGCAGAACCAACTTCTATTTTTATTCTTTCAGCAGTTCTTTCACCAACTAATAAATTATGTTGTCTGCGCATATAGTCTAAAATATCGTCGGTAAATTCATCTCCAGCTACGCGAATTGATTGGTCGCAAACAATACCAGCTAAAGCAATTACCGCAATTTCTGTTGTTCCACCACCAATATCAATAATCATATTTCCCATTGGTTCAAATACGTCAATACCAATACCAATTGCAGCTGCCATAGGTTCATGAATCAAGTAAACTTCTTTTGCACCAGCACGTTCAGCACTATCTTTTACCGCACGTTTTTCTACTTCAGTAATTCCCGAAGGAATACAAATAACCATGCGTTGTTGAGGTTTTACAAATTTATTGGTTTGAGGAATCATGCCAATTAATCCACGAATCATGTGTTCTGCAGCTTGAAAATCGGCAATTACACCATCTTTTAATGGCCTAATTGTTTTTATATCTTCATGCACTTTACCATGCATTTGTTGGGCAGTGCTTCCTACTGCTATCACATTTCCATTTCTTCTGTTAATGGCAATAATTGATGGCTCATCAACTACAACTTGGTCTTTGTGAATGATTAAGGTATTTGCAGTTCCCAAATCAATAGCTAAATCTTGTGTTAAAAAACTAAATAGGCCCATTTATGCTGTTTTTTCTGTTATAAGTTGGAAGTAAAATGATGTAAGAAATAATTGTTTTTATTTTAAAACGTTGCAATTTAACAAAATTGCACATAATTTTTTTTATGTTTTTTAATTTTTTTTTACAACATCATTTCAACACTTTATTTCAAATTAAGCTTTAATTTTTACCACTCAACCATTTTATGGTCAATTTCAACATTTTTCAGGATGATAATCTTTCTTTTTTGTGCTTTATTGCAACTCTTTTTTACAAAAACATGAATTTTAAAAACATCAAAAAAGTTTATTTATTAGTTGCCTTTGACATTCTTTTTTCTAATGTAAATGCACAGAAAAAAGCACCAGATAATTGGTTTAATTTAGATTACAAAAAAGACAAAGTTTATGGTGTTAGTTCCGAAAAAACTTATACTGATTTATTGAAAAACAAAAAGTCGAAGACCGTTATTGTTGCTGTTATAGACGGTGGAACTGAGGTAACACACGAAGACTTAAAAAGCATTATTTGGATCAATACAAATGACGACAATAATAACGGAAAAGATGATGATAATAATGGATACATTGACGACAATAATGGATGGAATTATATTGGCGGTTTAGACAGTAATGTAAAAGAAGATAATTTGGAAATTACACGTGTATATGCCATGTATTACGAAAAATTTAATGGCGTAAAAGCAAATGAAGTTGCATATAACGACAAAGAATCATTTGAAATATTTAAAAAAGCAGAAAAGCTTTATTTGAAAAAATTTGATGAGGCTACCAAAATGTCCTTAATTTACAGTCAAATAGAAGAAAGTATTATAAAATTGAAAGATTTTGTGAAAACAGATTTGCCCACTGAAAAAGAATTAAAATCATTCCCAATTACCAATATGTTTGATGCATTGGCCGTTAAAAATGTTTCAATGGCTGTTAAAAGAAAACAACCAATTTCAAGTTTATTAATGGGTTTACAAGAAGATAAGGAGCATTTTAAAACACAATTAGCATTTCAATTAAACAAGGAATTTAACAGTAGAAAATGTATTGGTGACAACTACAATGATGTAACTGATAAAAACTATGGTAACAACCGAGTGAGTAGTCCTGGTGGAGACCATGGAACACATGTTGCCGGAATTATAGCTGCTGTTAGGAACAATAATTTAGGTATAAAAGGCATTTCCGACAATACGAAGATTATGGTTTTACGGGTGGTTCCTGATGGAGATGAACGTGACAAAGACATTGCAAATTCTATTAGATACGCTGCCGATAATGGTGCAAAAATTATAAACATGAGTTTTGGAAAAGCACTTTCGCCAAACAAAAAAGTGGTAGATGATGCCGTAAAATATGCTATTAGCAAAGATGTTTTATTAGTTCATGCTGCCGGAAATGATAATAACAATATCGATACAATTGAAAACTTTCCAAGTCCTAGTTATTTTAACACCAAAGAAAAAGCTACAAGTTGGATAGAAGTTGGCGCAAGCACCTGGATGAAAAAGAAAAATTTAACCGCACCGTTTAGTAATTTTGGCAAACAAACAGTAGATGTTTTTGCTCCTGGATTTGATATTTATTCAACAGTTTCTGAAAATAAATATGCATCATTTAGTGGAACAAGCATGGCAGCACCAGTAGTAGCAGGAGTTGCAGCAGTATTGTGTTCGTATTTTCCTGAAATTACAGCAGAACAAACCAAAGCATTGATTTTAGAATCAGCTATCAAATATAAAAAGAAAGTATATATTCCTGGAACTAATAAAAAAACTATGCTTAGCGAAATATCGGTAACAGGTGGATTGGTAAATTTGTATCAAGCGGTGGAATTAGGAATTGCAAAAGGATATAAAATGATTGATTAATAAATTAAAAATGAAGAACATTATTAGAACAATAGTTTTTACAGCATTAGGTGTTTTGTTTGTGTACACTATTTATTATTTGTACAATAAAAACCAAGAAAAGCCAACGGTATATAAAACCACGCAAGCATTTGAAACCGATATAGTCAAAAAGACTTTGGCAACTGGAAGTATTGTTCCTCGCAGAGAAATAAATATTAAGCCTCAAGTTTCGGGAATTATTGAAAAAATATTTGTGATTGCAGGTACACATGTTAGTAAAGGCGATATGATTGCACGTATCAAAATTATTCCAAACATGATTAATTTGGCCAATGCTGAAAGTAGAATTACCCGAGCTAAATTGGCGTTAGATAACGCAAAAATTGATTTGGACAGAAATCAAAAAATGTTTGATCAAAAAATGATTTCATTGTCGGAATACCAACCTTTTGCTTTGGCATTCAAAAGTACAAAAGAAGAATTAGATGCAGCTGAAAACAACATGGCTTTAATCAAAGAAGGTGTTAGCAAACAAGGCGGAAAAGTTACCAATACCATTGTGCGAAGCACCATTGATGGAATGATTTTGGACATTCCTGTTAAGGAAGGCGGAAGCGTAATAGAAAGTAATAATTTTAACGAAGGAACTACCATTGCTTCTATTGCCGATATGGGTGAAATGATTTTTGACGGAAAGGTTGATGAAAGTGAAGTGGGGAAAATAAAACAAGGAATGAATTTAATATTAACCATTGGCGCATTAGATACTGTAAAATTCAATGCCAATTTAGAATACATAGCACCAAAAGGAATCAAAGAAAACGGTGCCATTCAATTTCAAATAAAAGCAAAAGTTAATTTACAAAAAGGGGTGTTTTTACGCGCTGGTTATAGCAGCACAGCTGATATTGTGTTGGCAAGTAAAAAAAATGTATTGGCTATTTCCGAGTCTGTTTTACAATTTGAAAATAACAAAACTTTTGTGGAGGTAGAAACTGCACCTCAAGTTTTTGAAAAACGATTTTTGAAAACTGGATTAAGCGATGGAATAAACATTGAAATTTTAAGTGGCATTTCCAAAACTGATAAAATTAAAGACCCGAATGTAGAAACAGTGGAGTAATTTGTTTTAATATCATAACATTAAGTCGCGAATTTCATTATTTGAATTATTTTGGGCAACTGAATCATTTTGGGCAACCGCGAGGGTTGCCCCCACAATGCCATTTTCAATAATAAAATTATTTGAATAGCTACAATTTACAATACTGTTCGGGCTGGGCTTGCCCCAGCCCCAATTGAATCATTTGAAGCATCCGCATCATTTTGGGCAACCGCGAGGGTTGCCACCACAATGCCTTTTTCAATAATAAAATTATTTGAATAGCTTCAATTTACAATACTGTTCGGGCTGGGCTTGCCCCAGCCCCAATTGAATCATTTGAAGCATCCGCATCATTTTGGGCAACCGCGAGGGTTGCCCCCACAGTGCCTTTTTCAATAATAAAATTATTTTGAATAGCTACAATTTACAATACTGTTCGGGCTGGGCTTGCCCCAGCCCCAATTGCATCATTTTGGGCAACC
>JBIILW010000118.1:0-6132 GCA_044338265.1 Bacteroidia bacterium
CTGATAACTAATATCGCTACCTACTAAATGATCTGCTTTTACATTATTAGAAAATATAAATAACAAGCATATAGTCAATAAACTTATTTTAAAATTGACAAACAGTGTACTTTTAATTTTCATAATATTGTTTTTTTTACCTTTCAAAAGTAAAATGCTTTTTTCTAAATTTTTTGTTAACAAATTAGAATAGTGCATATTTAAACAAATTTTAAATAAATCTAACATTAAATGTTATAATTGTTAGCTATGAAATTAATTGAACAAGATAAAATTGAAAGTTTTAATATAGATGAATCTATTTGGATTTCGCCAAATGGAAATTTACTAGATATAGAAATGGATGCAAAATTTGATTTGCAAAAAATAAAAAATGCCTATCCAAATTTATGGCGATATGAAGATGCAATGGCAATCAATCAAGAAGAAGGAATAGTAAGTTTAAACGAAGGATTTACACCCATAGAAAAAATAAAACTGAATGGGAAAGAGGTTTATATCAAGCATGAACAGCTTTTTAGCACTGGAAGTTATAAGGATAGAGGAGCAACCACTTTAATTAGTAAAGCAAAGCAACTTGGAATTAAAAAAATAGTTCAAGATAGTAGTGGAAATGCTGGTTGTGCCATTGCAGCTTATGCAGCAAAAGCGCAAATAAATTGTGAAATATATTTACCGGAAAATACAAGTAACAGTAAAATAAGTCAGATGTTAGCTTACGGAGCAACGATTAATAAAATAAAAGGCGACAGAAAAGACACCTCTATTGCCGCTTGGGAAGCTGCAAAAAACATTTATTATGCAAGTCATTGTTATAATCCTTGGTTTTTTGAAGGTACTAAAACATTTGCTTTTGAAGTATGCGAACAATTAGGTTGGGAAAGTCCGGATTCAGTGGTATTACCTGCGGGAAATGGAACTTTAATTATTGGTTGTTTTATTGGTTTTAGTCAGTTATTAAAAGCAGGAATTATACATCAAATGCCAAAAATAATAGCCATACAAACGGAAGCATGTTGCCCATTATATGACGCTTTTTTTGATATAAAAAATGCTAATGTCAACTATTCAAGTAATACCATTGCGGAAGGCATAGCCATTATCAATCCACCAAGAGCAAAACAAATATTAAATGCGGTAAAAGAAACAAAAGGAACATTTATAAAAGTAAATGAAACAGAGATAAAAAATGCTTGGATAAAAATAGCTGTAATGGGAAATTATATTGAACCAACAAGCGCTGCAACTATTGCAGGTTTAGAAAAATATATTCAAGGAAGTTTGGACGAAACTATTGTTTCCCTTTTTAGTGGACATGGATTAAAATCAAAAAGTTTAATGGAACAGACGTAACGAGTTAATTATTTCTTTTTAAAACTTAACATGAATGATACGCCAAAAGGAATTTTTATTTGTCTTTTCAATAAAATATTTTCTGAGTAAAATATTGCGTATAGCACTTTATTTAAAAAGCCTAATTCAAATATACTGTGATCGGAACCACTGCCATCGCGCTTAAATAGTTTGGGGAATTTATTACTTATCCACCTAACTAAATAAATAGGAATAAACAAAATAGTATTAAAGTAAGAATGATAAATGATATTACCTGAATTTGAATCAAAAAGTGGTAAAAATGTTTTGCTGGTATAGCGTTTAAAATGATAATTTATTTCATCGTGTTTGCTCCATAAATCCATAAAAGCTGGTACTGATACAAACACCATTCCATTGCTTTTACAAACCCTGATCATTTCTTTGACTGCTAATTGATCGTCTTCAACGTGTTCAACTACATCAAAAGCACAAACCAAATCAAAAGAATTTTCTGCAAATTGTAAATCCAAAATAGTTCCTTGTTCAATGTCAATTTGTAATTTATCTTTTACAAAATTGAAGCAAACCTCATCATATTCTATTGACTTTACTTTCCCGAATTTTTCTAGCATTTGAGAAGTTGCTCCTGTGGCCACTCCAATATTCAAAATATTCAAATCGTTTTTATGAGGAAACATGATTTCAATTTGACTCTTCAAAATTTCTAGACGTGCTGTAAACCACCAATTACTGCGTTCTAAATGGTAATATTCTTTATAGTATTCTGGGGTCATGGTTGTTTAAATCAATTTACTAATTTATTATCGCATAATAATCATTACAATTTAAAAATAATTATTTTATTTAATTGTCGCTTTAAAAGAAATAAAATATTTATTTACCGAAAACTAAAAAATGAAAAAATCAACACTTATAAGCCAACCTTATCATTGGTTATTATTTTTACTAATTATTGCATTTATTTTATTAAAATTAGAAGCCATGTCACTTCCATTTTTTTGGGATGAAGCCTGGTCATATTTACCAGCAATAAGAGAAATGGCAGAAAAAGGGCCAAGTTTATTGCCGGGTAGTATTCATACTGAATTATATAGAGGGCATCCTTTGGTATTTTATTTTTTATCATCCATATGGATGAAGTTATTTGGACATAGCCTTCCTGTTTCACATTTGTTCCCTTTAATTATTTCAATCATTCTTTTAATAAGTATTTACTGGATAACTTTCAAATGGACTAATTCCTATTTTTCAGGATTTTTAGCTGCTTTATTGGTTTTTATACAACCAATATTTTTAGCACAAAGCACCTTTTTGCTGAGTGAAATTTGGTTGGGTTTATTGTTTCTATGGTCATTTTGGTTTTACTTTAAACGACATTGGATGGGATTTGGAATTACAGTAGTTACCGCACTTTTAAGCAAAGAAAGCGCCTATTGTTTGATTCCGGCTTTTGTTATAATTTCAGGAATAGAATGGTATTTAAAAAGAATCAATCAAAAAGAATTTTTAGTAAATCTATCAATGATAGCTTGTCTATTTTTTGCAGGATTCAGTTTTTTTATACTTCAAAAAATAAAATTTGGTTGGTTGTTTTTCCCACTTCATACCAACATGATTGACTTTAAAGAGATTGGGCATAAAATGGAAAGTTCGTTTTTAATTTTATTCATTTCCCAAGGAAGAAATATCATTTATTTAATTGCATTCATCACATCAATCATTTCATATGTATATCTTAAAAACAAACTATCAAAAGATATTCAAATGATATTGATTTCGTTTGCTGTACTTACATTTGGATTTTCACTTTTTGCGGCTATTAATTTTTTTTCTACGCGTTATCTTTTTGCAGTAATTCCATTAATGCTCATAGGTTGCGCCATTTTTATAAGCAGTATTTCAAAAACATTTTATGCATTTAGCATCATTTCAATCATAGTGGTTATAGGCAGTGTAAATTTTTATAGAAGCAATGAAAACAAATCTTTTGGCGATACAGATTTAAACTATACCGACTTATTAAAAGTTCAAGTTAAAATGGTAGATTATTTACAAAAATCGAATTTTAAGGAACAAATTTATTCCCCCTTTTTAATGTTTTGTTTGTTAGACAATCCTTATGACGGATTTATAGATAAAAAGTTTGCTAACCTTGGCTTACAAATGAATGATACCAATAACGTATATTTTTTGAATGTATCGAACGAAAATTTAAACGGATTAGACAGTTTATTAGCCAATAAAAAAGTTATATTATTGAAACGATTCGAAGAAAAAAACGCCATGATTGAGCTATATAAAAAATCAGCTAATTAATTTAAAATCAATTTTAAAATAACGAAAATTATTGCTTTTAATTTTCAAATCAATTAACAATGAAGTTTTACAATTGATGAAATTAATAAAAATGATATTGACATAGAATAATGACTTTCATAAAAAAACATAAAAATTTGGTTGTGTGGCTTATACTATTTGGCGCAATGACATTTGCAACATTAAACATTCATAGTAGAGCAAAAGAATTTAATTACCATAGCGAGATATTTTCGGATAAAGCAGGTTATTATATTTATTTACCGGCTTTATTTATTTATCATTTTAATACCAATGAATTTCCCGATAGCATAGAAAACAAAACAGGTGAAGGTTTCTTTTTTGACAGAAAGTTAAATAAAATAAATACTAAATATCCTTGCGGAATAGCCATTTTAGAAATGCCTTTTTTTCTAATAACTCATGCCTATTGTATTTTAAACAATATTCCCGCAAATGGTTTTACTCGGCCTTATAATTATTCTATTGATATAGCCGCGGTATTTTATTTAATGTTTGGGTTGATATTTTTATTTAAATATTTGAAAAATTATTTTGAAGAAAAAATTATTTACGTATCCATTTTTCTATACTTAATGGGCACTAATTTGTATTATTATGCAGCACAAGAAACGGGATTATCACATATTTATTCTTTTTTTTTAGTTGCAGTATTTCTTTTTTTTTATAAAAAATATTTAGCAAGCAATAACTATAAAAACATAATTATTCCAGCCATTTGTTTTGGATTTATAATTTTAGTGAGACCAATAAATATTATATTTTTTATACCTTTATTTTTCTTTGATGTAACATCTTTTGAAAACATCAAACAACGATTATTTATAAGTTGGAAGCACTTTATATTTCTTGGAATCATATCATTAATAATTCTAATTCCTCAGTTTATTTACTATCATTATTTATATAATAGCTTATTGAGTTACTCTTATGGAAACGAATCGTTTATTTACAAATTTAATCCACAAATATTAAAAGTATTATTTGCTTTTGAAAACGGTTTTTTTACAAATAACCCCATCCAAATATTCATGCTGATAGGCTTGTTTTTACTACTAATCAGAAAAAAACACAATGGAATAATCATAATTTCAGTTTTTATTTTAATAACATATACCTATGCTTCGTGGTGGAGTTATAAATTAGGATGTGGTTTGGGACATAGAGGTTTTGTTGATTTTTATGCGGTATTAATCATTCCTTTTGCATATTTTATAAAGTTAGTTTTTGAAATTAAATCATCCTATTTAAAATATTCTATTTTCTTTTTTCTATTATTGTGTGTTACAATTAACATGAAGTTAATATATACTTACGATGGTTGTTGGTATGGAAATGGTCCTTGGGATTATTCTCAATTTGCTAAATTACTGTTTAACCCTACAAATTAAATTATGACAAAAAAATTAAGTATCATCATTCCTGCCTATAACGAAGAAGCAACAATTCACAAAATACTTGAAAAAGTAGATCAGGTAATATTAATAAACGACATACAAAAAGAAATAATTATAGTGAACGATTGTTCAAAAGACAATACAGCTGCTAAAATTATTGAATTAAAAGCCGAAAAATATCCTCATATAAAATTTGTTGAACATATTGTAAACAAAGGAAAAGGAGCTGCTATTCATACCGGAATAAAAGAAGCAAGTGGCGATTATATAATTGTTCAAGATGCCGATTTGGAATATGACCCAAATGAATACAATATATTATTGAAACCAATTATTGATGGATTTGCCGATGTAGTTTATGGCTCTCGTTTTATGGGTGGCAAACCACATAGAATATTATTTTTCTGGCATTCAATTGGAAATGCAGTACTAACTTTTATGAGTAATATGTTTAATAATTTAAACTTAACCGACATGGAAACATGTTATAAATTATTCAAATCTGATATTATTAAATCTATTCAATTTAAAGAAAACAGGTTTGGTTTTGAACCAGAAGTAACCGCAAAAATTAGTAGAATTCCCAATATAAGAATTTATGAAGTTGGCATTTCATATTATGGTAGAACTTATGCCGAAGGAAAAAAAATAAACTGGAAAGACGGTTTTAGAGCAATCTATTGTATTTTAAAATACGGTTTATTTAAACAGTAAAAAATGATTGATTTTGTAAATTCAAAAAAAATATTTTACACTTCAATAAGCTTTATTGGCGCTATATTGGTATTGGTTGCTTTAAATATGGAGGGAACAGGTGGTGGTGGCGACAGTACCTTTCATTACCAATATTCAAAATACGCACTACAACATCCTGAAAACTTTTTTGACCACTGGGCAAAACCTGTTTATACTATGCTTGCATTTCCTTTTACTACTTTTGGATTTAAAGGAATCATGGTTTTCAATATTTTGATGAGTTTAATAGCTTGTGTTTTTACCTATAAAACGTTACAAATATTTAACTCCAAAAATAGTCAGTGGATTGCCATCATTTTATATT
>JBIILW010000119.1:0-6116 GCA_044338265.1 Bacteroidia bacterium
CATTTGTAATTGGCAATAGTCAAATGATTTATCAAGAATTTTAAAAAATAATTTGGAATTTGACACAGTTCATGCTGTTAGCATCTTCCTTGAATTTGGAGCCGTTTGCTAATGTAATGAGACTAGTAAACAAGGAATCCCGCATGGCGGGACTAGGAATGACATAGATTTTCAAACAACAAAAATTGCCATACCGATTGCATTAAATATTTTTATTTTTGTAACCACTATGAAAAAACTGTTATTTTCTATAATGATTGGAATAATTTTCCAATCGGCTTCTATTGCCCAAAATAATGTAAGCGAAAAACTAGCAATTACTCAAGTTTTATATAAGCAACAAGTTGCTTGGAATAATGGTAGCATTGAAAGTTTTATGATGCCTTATTGGCACAGTGATAGTTTAAAATTTATTGGTAAAAAAGGAATTACTTATGGTTGGCAAAATACCTTTGATAATTACAAAAAATCATACTCCGATACAACGGCTATGGGCCAATTGGCATTTGAAATTAAAAGCATTGATGTGTTTAGTAAAAACAGCGCATTTGTAATTGGAAAATGGTTTTTAAAACGTGAAAAAAGCAAAGGCGATTTAGGTGGTTACTTTTCTTTGATATTTAAAAAAATAAAACACAAATGGGTCATTGTAGTTGACCATACTTCTTAGATTAGTTGATAGGTTTCCCGATTAATCGGGAGGTTGATTAGTTGACAATTTGGTTAATAATTTGATTGGACTAAAACTTACTATTTGAAAATCATTTTTGTCGGAAATAATATTGTTAAATACCTACAGGCAAAAACTAACTGTATAAATATTTATCTACCTTCATTTAGTCCTTTCTGAAAATACTCCGTTAGGAGTTAAATATTGGTAATAAAATAATGTGGACCTTATCTGAATGTCCCGTAGGGACTATATATAATCTAAATAACAGTCCATACGAAAGTTTAAACTTGATAAAATTTTTTCAAAAAAAATGCCCAAAAAGGGCATATAAAAGGGCAAGCTTACTGCATCGCACCGCTACAACTTTACGCCCTTGCTACATTCCTGTCCTGGGGGATTAAAAGGAGCTGGTCGTACAGAGCTTACCCGACTGCGAAAGTAGGTATTTTTGTGTTTTATGCAAATGTTTATTTAAAATAAACGATTTCATTATTTTTTGATTTGACTATTAGCAGTAAAATCATTTAAATTTCAAAGTTATAATTTTTGAAAATCCATTTTGAATGATAGTTTTGCTGCAATAGCTGTTAGTTTTTAAAACTATTCAACTTATTAACTAATAACTTAATCAACTCATGAAGGAACTAGTCAACCAATTAAACGAAAATTTAGCTAAAGTATATTTAGGTGGAGGAGCAAAAGCAGCTGCCAAACAAAAAGAAAAAGGCAAAATGCTAGCGCGTGAACGGGTAGAATATTTATTAGATAAAGATAAACCGCAGTTAGAAATTGGTGCTTTTGTTGGGCAAGATATGTATGCTGAACATGGCGGTTGCCCGAGTGGTGGCGTTGTTGTGGTAATGGGTTATGTGAGCGGAAAACAATGTATTGTGGTTGCAAATGATGCAACGGTAAAAGCGGGTGCATGGTTTCCAATTACTGCAAAAAAGAATTTACGCGCACAAGAAATTTCAATTGAAAATAAAATACCCATTATTTATTTGGTAGATAGCGCAGGTGTTTACTTGCCTATGCAAGATGAAATTTTTCCAGATAAAGAACATTTTGGAAGAATTTTTAGAAACAATGCAGTAATGAGCAGCATAGGAATTACTCAAATAGCTGCGGTAATGGGCAGTTGCGTAGCTGGTGGTGCTTATTTACCAATCATGAGCGATGAAGCCATGATAGTAGATAAAACAGGTTCTATTTTCTTAGCGGGAAGTTATTTGGTAAAAGCAGCCATTGGTGAAGACATAGATAATGAAACCCTAGGAGGTGCTTCTACTCATTGTGAAATTAGTGGTGTAACTGATTATAAATTTGCGAATGATGCAGATTGTTTAGATAGAATAAAACGCATTATTAGTAAAATTGGCGATTACGATAAAGCAGGATTTAACCGCATTGAACCAATAGCACCTGCAAAAAGCATGGATGATGTATACGAAGCTGTTGCTAATTTTACCAAACCTTTCGATGTAATGGAAATTATCAATCGTTTGGTGGATGCTGATAGTTTTGATGCTTATAAAGAATTATATGGTAAAACCATTACTTGTGGTTATGCAAGAATAGATGGTTGGGCTATTGGAATTGTGGCCAATAATCGTCAAGTGGTTAAAGCAAAAAAACCTAAACAAAGTGCCAATGATAATCCAGTTGAAATGCAAATTGGAGGAGTAATTTATAGTGATAGTGCCGATAAAGCTGCACATTTTATTATGAATTGTAACCAAAAGAAAATACCATTATTGTTCTTGCAAGATGTAACAGGATTTATGGTTGGAAGCAGAAGCGAACATGGTGGAATTATTAAAGATGGTGCTAAATTGGTAAATGCGCAAGCTAACTCTGTGGTTCCTAAATTTACCATTATAACTGGTAATAGTTATGGTGCGGGAAATTATGCCATGTGTGGTAAAGCTTATGACCCACGTTTAATTGCAGCTTGGCCAAATGCCAACATTGCAGTAATGGGCGGAGCACAAGCAGCTAAAGTTTTATTACAAATAGAAGAAGCAAGTTTAAAAGGAAAAGGTGAAGTTATTACCGAAGAAAAGAAAGCCGAATTATTAAAAACTATTACCGATAGATACACCAAACAAACTTCACCGTATTTTGCCGCAGCTCGTTTGTGGATTGATGCTATAATAAATCCAGTTGATACACGCAAATGGGTTAGTATGGGCATTGAAGCGGCCAACCATGCACCTATTACCAAAGAATTCAGACCTGGAGTAATTAGGGCGTAAACTTCCGTCAGACGATTGCGCGTTGGGATAAGCCATGCAAGGCGTCAGACGGATAAAATACTGAACTTCAGTCAGACGATTGCGAGTTGGGTTTAGCGTTGGCAAGGCGTCAGACGGATAATATACTGAACTTCCTTAGACGATTGCGAGTAGGCCTTTGGGTAGCAAGGCGTCAGACTGATAATTTACAGAACTTCCGTCAGACGACTGTGCGTTTGGTAATGGGAAGGAAGGCGTCAGACGGATTTCTAAAATAAAATATAACTTTATGCAATTTGAAATTGACAATATTTACCATATTTATAATCAAGGAAACAATAAACAGAAAATTTTCCATTCAGTAGAAAATTATCATTACTTCCTTAAATTATATAGAAAATTTGTTTTACCTCATGCTGATTTATTGGCTTATTGCTTAATGCCAAATCATTTTCATTTTTTGGTTAATACCAATTCACAATCAATAAAAATCAGAAAAGTTGGATCTTTGAACTTAAGCGAATTATCTAATGGAATCAGATTGTTACTGAGTTCATATTCTTTAGCAATAAACAAACAAGAGAACGAAACTGGATCACAATTTCGACAAAAAACACAAGCCAAATTATTGAAAATTGAAGACACTAATTATCCCTTTACTTGTTTTCAATATATTCACCAAAATCCACTTAAGGCAGGATTAGTTGAACGAATTGAAGATTGGGAATTTTCATCTTTTAAAGATTATGCTAAAATTAGAAATAGCAGTTTGTGTAATCAAACTTTAGCTAAAAACTTAATAGGATTTGATGATTCAAATTTTATAAAAGAATCGTATTCAGTAATTGATAATGATAAAATAGCGAAAATATTTAACAATTGAAATTTAATTAAATCGTCTGACGCTAGCCCGGCAATGGCCTTTTATGCGTCTGACAATAGTGAAAACCATACAGATTGAAATGAGCATAAAATTTGAACAACCATTTTTAACCAATGAATTTATATTTAAAACCAGTAGGAGTGGAGGTGCAGGCGGACAAAATGTAAATAAAGTGGCTACCAAAGTTCAGATTGATTTTGATATCAAAAATTCATTTCACCTTTCGGTGAATGATAAAGCCATATTATTAGAGAAATTAGGAAGTAAACTGAGCAATGAAGGCATATTGCAAGTAATTGCGCAAACAGAGAGAAGTCAGTTAGCCAATAAAATAATTGCATTAAAAAAAATATATGCTATTATCAATAAATGCTTTGTAGTAAAGAAGTTCCGTAAAGCTTCCAAACCAACTAAATTGAGTGTAGAGAAACGATTGGTTGAGAAAAAGAATCTTTCAATTACCAAGAAATTACGAAGTTCAAATTTGAAAAACTTAGACGAATAATTTAAGATTTTAAAATTTTCCAATCAAATAAATTACTCCAATGAGCATAAAACTAAACTCTGTTATCAACCTGTATTTTTGATTAGTGAGTTTTGTAAAATGAAGCAAATGAACGGCAAAGCAAGCAATAAAACCAATAGACAGAAACAGTGAAAATTGGAATTTTAAGAGTAAAAATCCTGCTAAAAAATAGAGAACAATTAGCAACAAATTCGATAATTTTTGTCCTATTACATTCGAAATGTTTTTAACTTGTAAATCCTTGTCGGTATTGGTTTCACGAATGGAAATTTGGAGTAAATTAATTAGCGCTAATACAAATAATTGCATACAAAATGCAATGATAAAAAATTGAGCAAACAAATTATTTTCATTAACAACATACGGATAAAAACAAATTCCTCCAGCATATATTATTGCAGCAAAAAACTCTTTGATGAACCATTTTATTTTATAATAATTGAGCAAAAAATAAATAAGGCAAATTAATATTATCCAAACACTTTTTAGTAAATGATAAAAGCTAAAGAATTTGAATACAAGAACTGCGTTTATTGCAATAATGAGCGCTACAATTATTTTGAAAACAAATTCATGTTTTTGAATAAAAACATGTCGTTCACTTATTACAGCGTTAGTTTTTACTGTATCTAACAAATGATCGAAAAAATAAATAAGCCAAACAGTACTTGGTAAAATAAAGAACCACGCCAATATTGGTTTTACTTGAACTTGAAAGTACAAAGGCAGCATTAAACTGATAACACCCAAGCAAATATCGAAACTGCCCCAATGCAAAAAGTAAATTAAGTTTTTTAGCTTGCTAATCTTCATTTATACTTGCACAAATGTTACGTTTAAAATTCACAATTTTTATACTATTTTTTTGGGGAGTAAATAACTTACAAGCTCAAACCGATGAGGAAGTAATTCCATACGTGGAACCCAGAGGTACAAGCAATTGGTTTGCGGAATTTGGTGGCGCTGCTTTACTTTGGAGTGCTAATTACGAAAAATATTTGTACCGAAATTACAACCATTCATTTACTTTAACTGGCAGAATTGGTTTTGGTTATTGTCCCATTGAATACCGATTATTGAACAGTGTTTATTTAGATCAAAATTCAGTTGCCATGCCTTTTACAACTAGTATGGTTTTGGGAAAAGGCAAAGAAAAACTGGAAATTGGTGCGGGTTATACTTTAGCAACCAAAAACTTTATTGAAAGAGATGTATTTCCTACAGCTATTTTTGGTTTTAGGGTAGTTGATAATAACAAAGCGTTGCTAAAAATAGCTTATACACCTTTCTTCCGGGATGAAAAATTCATCAACTGGTTTGGTGCAAGTTTGGGAAGAAATTTTTAATTATGAAGCTACAGATTACACAGATTTCACAGAAATGTCACTTTAAACTGCTTTAAAATCTATATATATTTTTAATCAACAAATTAACAAATCTCCAAATCAATCAATTTTTTGTCCTCGGTTGGTGTCCTCACCAATCGATTATAAGTAGATATAGTATAATAACAAAGAGCTAAAATCAAACAATCTCCAAATCTTTAAACATCCATGCAAAAGGCTTATCAATTTTACTTAGAAAAACTTCAAACTATTTATAATTTGGACGAAGCAAAAGCCATTGCAAATAATGTGTTTGAGGAAGTAATGTTGGTTAAACCACATCAAATAAAAATACTGAATATTGATTTAAGTGAGGAAGAGGAAACCAACTTAATGGATATTTTGGAGCGATTGTTAACCCATGAACCCATTCAATATATTTTAGGAAATGCTTGGTTTTATGGCAATAAATTTT
>JBIILW010000120.1:0-6093 GCA_044338265.1 Bacteroidia bacterium
GAGGTGCTTATCATTTTTTCAGACCGCATTTAACAGCAGAAGAACAAGCAAATTTTTTCTTTAGCAAAGTAAAATTAGACAGAGAAGATTTACCACCTGTTTTAGACATTGAAGTTAAAGGAAGTGCAAGTCCGGCAGTTTTAAAATCAAAAGTAAAACGTTGGTTAGTTTTAACGGAAAGACATTATGGAATAACTCCAATTATTTATACCAATTATTTTTTCTATAAAAACTATTTTTCAGGTAAAGAATTTGAAAAATATCCTTTCTGGATTGCTCATTACCAAACATTAGATTTAAACGAAAAAACTACTACTTGGAACTTTTGGCAACACAACGAAAAAGGAAAAGTAAACGGAATTAGGGGTGGTGTAGACTTTAACGTATTTAAAGGAAACTACGATGATTTATTAGGACTTTGTAAGAAATAAAAAAATCTACTCAATTTAGTATAAAAAATTAAACCACATAGAAACATAGAAAACATAGTATAATGCTATAAAATCTATTTTTCTATGTGGTTTTTTTGATTGATTCCAATAAATATTTTCTTTTGAATCAGTCTTTTTTACATTTAAAACTACTTCTTTTCTTTGGCGGTAAATGCAGTATATCCAAATACAAATGCGCCCAAAATTAGCATAATAACCACGAAAATTTTATCTTGTTTATACATATCATAAGCGATGTATCCAATGGCAAACCAAGCCAAGGCAGTTTTTAAATATGCATTTCCATATTTACCTAAATTAAGTTTAGGCAATAAAAAATAAACAAGCACTACTGTTAGTAAAATGAGTGATATAATTAGAATTAAGTTGGAAGGTAATGTCATGTTGTTTTAGTTATAATAATCGTTAAGCCATTTTAAATATATTTGACTTCTTTGCTCCGCAAAATAGTTGGCAGTAATTACAATGAGTGATTGAATAAATAGCCCCATTCCTATGCCTTGTAAAAATAAAGTATTGTTAAAAACAAAAAGGAATAAAACTGCGAGTGCAATTAAAAACAAGAATATGTTTATCACTTTCTTTTGAAACAATATTTCTTTATGAATAAAAGGTATTTCAATATTTGACATGGAAGCTATATTTTCCTTTACAAATTCTTGGACCAATAACAGGTGAATTGGTGTATTTTTTAAAGTATTTATCCCGAAATAAACTTGCAATATTCCTATTAAAAATAGTGGCAAGATTATTCCTTTCGAAAAAACGTTATTTACATTCAATAATAAAAGTAAAGATAAAATGATAGCAATAAATCCAATAAGTATGAACAACAAACCTTGCGCTTTTTGCGCTTTATAAAACTTCAATATCATGGTTGGATTTACAAGAAATTAGATTTGAAAATTTTTACTGCGATTGAAATCAATATAACTCCAAAAAATTTACGGATTAACCCAAGGCCTGCTTTTCCTAATATTCTTTCTAAAAAAGAAGTGGACTTTAAAACGGCATATACCAACACCAAGTTTAATAAAATAGCAATTAAAATATTTTGAAATTCATATACCGCTTTCATAGAAATAATGGTAGTAAGCGTTCCCGAACCTGCAATTATTGGAAAAGCAATTGGAATAATACTTCCATTAGAATCGTTTGGATCTTGCCTAAAAATATCAATTCCCAAAATCATTTCTAAGCCTAAAATAAAAATTACAATGGAACCTGCTACCGCAAACGATGGCAAATCTACACCAATAATATTTAATAATTTATCGCCAACAATTAAAAATAAAACCATTAAAGCACCAGCGGCAAGTGTAGCTTTTCCGCTGTCTAAATGTTGCTGTTTATTTTTAATAGTAATAATGAGCGGTAAAGCTCCTACCACATCAATAATGGCAAAAAGCGTTAAACTAATGGTGGTAATATCAGAAAAGGAAAAATTCATAAGCATTCATGATAAGTTTACAAATATATCATTTGTTTGCTTAAACTCTTTCCTAATTTATTAAAGGAGTTGATTGGCCAAATTTGCCAATTCACTTCTTTCACCTTTTTCTAAAGTAATATGTGCATACATGGGATTGTCTTTTACACGATCCATTAAGTAGGAAAGACCATTCGACTGTGAATCTAAATATGGAGTATCTATTTGATGAATATCGCCAGTAAAAATAATTTTTGTTCCCTCTCCTGCCCTAGTAATAATGGTTCTTATTTCTAATGGCGTTAGGTTCTGGGCTTCATCTATGATGAAAAGAATATTTGATAAACTTCTACCTCTAATATATGCTAAAGCCGAAATCATGATTTTTTCATTGCTTACCATATCGGTAATTTTTTGAAATTCTTTATCCGTTTCTTTCCATTGATTTTGTATCATTTTCAAATTATCCCAAAGTGGTTCCATGTATGGGTTAATTTTAGAATTGATATCTCCAGGTAAAAATCCAATATCGCGGTTATTTAAAGGAACAATTGGCCTTGCCAAATATATTTGTCTATAATCGGAACGTTGTTGCAAAGCACCGGCTAAGGCAATTAACGTTTTTCCTGTACCCGCCATTCCTTGAATAGTTACCAAACTAACCTTTGGATTTAACACTGCATTCAATGCAAACGCTTGTTCTGCATTTCTGGGTTTTATTCCATGTCCATTTTGCTTATCAACTTTTCGTAAACTTTCAGTGTCGGCTTCGTAATAACACAACACAGAATTTCTTTCATTTTTTAAAATAAAATAATGGTTTGCATTGGGTTTCTTTTTCATTACAAACTCATAATTGATAAATCCTTTTGCATAAATTTCATCAATAATACTCGACTTTACTTTTTCAATGGTGGAATTTCCGCTGTATAAACCATCAATGTTTTTAATTTTACCAGTTTCATAATCTTCAGCATTTAAATTCAATGATTTTGCCTTTAAACGAAGGTTCACATCTTTGGTAATTAATACCACTTTGCAATCAGGATTTTCTTCCTTCATTACCGTTGCTGCATTGATAATTTTATGATCTGCCTTACGTTCACCAAATACTACTTGAGCATCAATTCCTTTAGGCTTTTCATTCATGATCACTTTAAATTGTCCACGCTTTGGACCATTGATTGGCATCCAATTCTGAATGGTATAATCTCCAGAAAGTTGGTCTAAATACCTAATAAATTCGCGGGCCTCAAAGTTAATGGTGTCGTTTCCTTTTTTAAAATTATCAAGCTCTTCCAATACTGTTATTGGAATGGCAACATTGTGTTCTTGGAAGTTTTTGATGGCATTGTGGTCAAACAAAATCACAGAAGTATCTAATACAAATATTTTCTTTTGTTGCACTTCTTTTTTTATTGGAATTGTTTTTTTTAATGGTGCAATTTTTTTATTTGCAATTACCTTTTTTACTGCTACTTTTTTTGCTGCTTTTTTCGCTACAATTTTCTTTGCCATAATATATCGTTTGTTAGAAATGCTTTTATCAAAAATGAACCTTCTGAAATTATATTTATCAATAAACTTTTAAACACCTGTGAATTTAATAAATTTGAACTTTGAAATATTGATTTAAAAAATATTTGTTTATTGAACGAAGAAGATTGATCAAATATTTTAAAGTAAATAATACACTTTGAATGAAATTACAATTAGATTACCAAATAACACCGTCCAACAACCTAATAAATACAAGCAGTTCCATTGTTTCTGTAGGTTCATGTTTTGCTGAAAATATGGCTCAAAAACTATTGAAATATCAGTTTAAAACATTGCTTAATCCGAACGGAATTGTGTTTAATCCGCTTGCCATATTTACCCAATTAAACCAGTATTTGCTTAACAATAAAATAACAGCAAACGAATTAATTTCAAATGATGGATTATGGCACAGTTTGCTTCACCATGGAAGTTTTTCAGGTGCTGATAAAGAACAAGTTATTGAACAAATCAATCAATCAACTTTATTGGCACATGAAACTTTAAAAAATGCTGATTTTTTAATGATAACCTTTGGTTCTGCTTGGGTTTATCAATATTTACCTACTCAAACTTTTGTTTCAAATAACCATAAATTAGATGGGAAATTATTTGAAAAATCGTTGCTGAATGCAACAGATATAAAAACCGAATTTGATTTATTATACGAAAAACTAAAACAAGTAAATCCAAAAATCAAACTTGTTTTTACAGTAAGTCCTGTTCGTTATATTCGCGATGGATTATATGAAAACAATTTAAGCAAAGCTGTTTTGCATCAGTTAGTTTATGACATTGTTTTTGAAAATAAAATCGATTGTTATTATTTTCCTGCATACGAAATAGTAATAGATGAGCTGCGTGACTACCGTTTTTATAAGCAAGATTTGGTTCATCCAAACCACTTAGCCATTGATTATGTTTGGCAAAAATTTGTGGATGCTTGCATGGATGAAAACGCTAAAAAATTTATTGTTGATTTTGAAAAATATTTATTGTTAGTAAACCACAAGCCTTTACATACTGAAAGTTTAAGTTATCAAAAATATTTAGACCAAATAGTTAATTTGCAACAGCAACTCAATACAAAATATTCATTTTTAAATTTATAATAAAATATGTTAAAAGACATTATAGAACCAGCATTTGATGGCGTGGGCGTGGCAGTAATTCATGAAGAAGGTGAAGAAAATGAAATGGTTTGGAATGTATATTTAATTAACTTTAACAATGCTTTGATCGATGGCGTTTTGATAAGCAGTAAAGGTTACGGAACTATCAATAACGAGGAAGTAAAAACCAGTGTATTACGCCACATGTTAAATGAAATTGATGCATTAGATTATGGAAAAATAGAACCTTTACACGAAGATTTATTTATACTGAATAACGAGTATTGGGTTAGCTTTTACCTAGATGGAAAAATATACGACCGTAAGTTTGTGTTTGTAGAAAATACCATTGATAAAAGCCGTTTAGCGCACATTAATGTAATAGACAAAAAAGGAATTTTGATTATGTGAAAAAAATGCGAAGTTTTTATGTGTTGAGGTGTTTGAGTGTTTATGTGTTTAAGTATTGAGGTGTTTAGGTGTTTAAGTTTTTATGTGTTTAAGTGCGAAGTGTTGAGGTGTTGAGGTGTTGAGGTGTTTAACTTTTAATTGCTTATTACTTCCTTCGACAAGCTCAGGATGACATATTTCCTATTGCTTATTTCAATCCTTCAAATAATTTTTCTAGCTTTTGCTTTGCAATAATTTTTTGTCCTTGTTCGCCTTCGGCAATGATTCTATCGCCAACTTTGGCTGTAAAATTACAAATAATTTCGTTTTTCTGAATGCTTTTAACTGTTGCTGTAAATTCAACTTTGGAACCTAATAAAGCAGGACTTTTGTGACTGATATTTAAAAATGTACCAATTCCTTCTTCTTGGTCTTCTTTCATTTCCAACACAAATAATCGGCAAGCCCATTCTGCATCTCTTCCCAAGGCAAACGTGGCATAAACTGGATGTACCAAACTGCTATTAAATGAAGCACAGTCGGCTTGTTCTACTAATTTACTAAAGTATTTTTGGCTGCCTATTTCAAACAAATCAATGATCATTCGGGTTTAATTGTATCGTCAAGGTAAGTAATAATATTTTTCTTTTTGGCTAAATAAGCACTTTGTTTTCTAAAATGTTCATTTGCCATATCGAGGGCTACATTTAATTCATAACCTAATAATAAAATAAAAGTATTGATATAAATAAGCATCATTATAACTATTAATACACCAATGGAACCATACACTTTATTGTAAGCATCAAAATGATTTACATAAAAGGAAAAACCTGTAGTAGTAATTAAAATAATAGCACAACTAAATAAAGCACCAACGGAAAAGAATTTCCATTTCCTGGCTTTTGCGGGAGCATAATAAAAAATAGCAGAAACAATACTTAAACAAATTCCAGCGGCTACCAAATAATTTAAGGATTGTAGTCCAAATTTAGCAATGGAATGCGCAATGATGTCTTTTTTATCGAGCCATTTAATGCCAAAACTAGCGCCCGTTATTAAAATTACTGAAACTAAAATAAGTATAGAAATAAAAAATGCCATGCCAATGGCAACCATTCTTTGTTTCCAAAAAGACCTAGTTTCAGAAATGTGACTGTATTTATTTAAA
>JBIILW010000121.1:0-5970 GCA_044338265.1 Bacteroidia bacterium
GCACCAATAGCACCTCCGGGTAAAGGCAAAGATCGGGCAATTGTTCCAACCATCATAATTTGAAAAGTTTGCAGAAAAGTTAAACTTGCTGTTTGTTCAAAAACAAAAAACCATAAATAAGTCATCAAAAAATAACTTAGCCAAATGAATAATGTGTGTGCTAGAAATGGAATGTTGGATAGTAATACAAACATCATTTTTATATTATTTAAAAAGGTAATGAACCAATTGTTTTGATGCTTGTATTTTCTGTAAAAATAGATTGTAGCCAATAGTCCAAATATTCCAATTGCAATTATGATCCATATTTTAGATCCTTTTAAAAATTTTTCTGGTTCAATCCAACTTAATATTAAATATTTTTTTGTAAATATTTCTATTATGAAGAGTAATAATAGGAGGAATAACAGGCAAAGGGAATCTATAATTCTTTCAAAAAATATGCTTGAAATACTTTTATGAAGCGATAACCCATTTGTTTTTTTTAGTACGGCACATTTAACTACTTCACCACCTCTTGGGAAAATAAAACTAACCAAATAACCCAATGCTACAGCTGAAAAGTTATTCATGAAATTTATTTTTTCATCAACTTTAGTTAATATTATTTGCCAGCGTAAAATTCTAGAAATGTAAACCAATACTGAAAACAAAAATACCCAAATGGCCATCCAATAATTTCCTTTTATAAGGATTTTATAAAATGAATTGATATCTATTTTATTAAAGCAATACTTTATTAAAAATGCACTGGCAATAATAAAAAACAGGTATTGAATAATTATAAATGCTTTTGATTTGAACATACTTATTTAACTTGATAAACCAATAATTTTTTATCGAAATTAGCAGTTATAACAAAATAGTTTTCATCGTTCATTAAATGCCCAAAAGTATAGTAGTAATTAGCTTTTAATGGGAATTTATCAATGTGTTTGTTTTCTTTGCTTTCAAAAAAAAGTAAACCTTGTAAACTATCTAAATAACTTAAATGGATCGTTCCATTTTTATAAATCAAATCAAATTGATAATTGAAGGTATCGCTAAAATTTTTCGAAAAGTATAAAGCCCCAAGATTATTATATACTGATGTATTTTGCCCGTTTTTTGTGATGAAATACAATGAATTATTTAACAAAATACTTTGATCAGGAATAGATTTGATGTTACTTATAAAATTGTCTTTAATTGGCAACTGAGTATGGTATTCCTTTACTTTAAATTGATTAGTTGAATCCATATAATAAAATCTTATATAATTAGTATCTAATATTTCATGCTTCAAATATTTATAAACCATATTGCTATCAAAACTAAAATTTGAATATAATTTTCCATTTGTTTGATAAAAATTTAATTTGCCTTTTTGATTGATGGAATAGGTGATCAATTCATTTCTAAAATTAAATGATTGTATGTTTTGAATAGGGTTTGGGTAATAATTTTTAGGATTCCACCCATTTTGCAAGCGTGCTTGAATATTATAACACCAAATTTTATAGTATTTGCCTACGGCAAAAATTTGATAACTTTTATCGTTCAAATAATCTGAAACTTGAATAGGGTATGCTGTTCCCGTAGGAATCCAAATTGGATATCCTTGTAATATTTTTCCTGTTTCATCTAATAAATAAATTTGAGTATTTGTATTAAATAAATATTGTGTTTTACCATTATTAAAAGCATCTACTTGTTTTATATTTCCAATTATTTTCCCATACACAGGAATTTTAAACAGTATTTTACTTTCATTATTTATCAAATAAACTTGATTTTTTAAGTCTTGAACAATTATTGCATTCTGATTGGTACTTGAATTAAACACAATTTGAGGTTTCATATTTAAAGTAGTATCAAGGTCCAATTCCCATAATAATTCAGTGTTATTATTTGCATTTATATTGAAACTTATTTGAACATTGGTTAAGTAGTTTTTGTTATTAGTTGCACTCATTTGCATACTTATAAACCTAGTTTTTTTTATGTAACCAATATTAGATTTGTATGACTCTAAAAGCTCGGAATTGATTAGCTGTTCGCCTTGTTGTGCAAAATTATTATTGTTAATAAATAGCTCCATATTTGAATTGCCTTTTAGCTCCATTTCATGATTGATATAATCAATATTTTTAGATAATAAAAAACCATTAACCTGTTGGTTATAAAAACTATTTAAGGTAATATTATTATTACAAACCAAGAGGTAATCATTGTATACTAATGCGTAATTTGCTTGAATTCCCATGAATATATTTCCCCATGTAAAATCAAAATAATTTTGAAGGTTTATTTTATATAAATCAGGTGTTTTTAACATGAAAGAATCTACTCCAACGCTATCATTTATTGAAATAACTTTCAACTGATTGATTAAATTTATTTTATTTTTTAATTTTATAACAAGCACTTCACAACTGTCAAAACTTAATTGAGGATTACTTAAATTTACTTGTGCTATTTCGTTGCCAAAATTTTCAATAATTTGTGAATATAAATTTATATTTTCTTTTACTTTATTGATGCTGTCCCTCATATTATTTCTAGTATCAATTTTATTAACGGTATAAAATTCTTTCAAATTTTGAGAAAATATTTTTTCATCACTGAAATTAATTCCAAAGAAATAACTGGTATTATTTGGAAGTATTTTTTTAAATGATTGTTCCTGAGCTGTCATATTATTAAAGCAATCAAAATACTGAAATTGAACTTCATCGGTAATGCTAACACCTTTTAATTGTATACTATTATTAGTAGTATTTACACCAAAAGCAGACCAACTAGCCATGTTTGATATATTTTCAAGAGACTTCATTTTTGATAAATCAATGAATGAATTTAAAAAGAGTGGTATGTTTTTATAGTTTACATATAAATTATAATTCCCTAAACTTTTCACAAAACTTAGTTTATCTAAATTTGAGATTTCATATACATTTTCATTTTCAATATTGTCAAGAGTTTCTTCTACTAACTGCCCATTTGTGGAAATTGCTAAAATTTTATTTTTATACGCAATACTAAATTTCTTTTGTGTTTTAAAATCTATAAAATCATAAATCAAATTGTTTTCAAATTTACGTTTGCTAACCATTAACCTGCTTTTATTTGATTCATAAATCCAATTGCTAATATCTTTAATTTCAAATTTTTTCTTGGTTTCTATTAATACCAATTCGTCTATCGATTTGTTGGCAAATGCATGGAACGAAACAACCATGTTTTCATTGTCTTTCCAGTCTTTTAAATTACTTTCAAAATCAAGTAAGCTATCCAAAAATTTAAGGTTATTATTGGCATCTCCAATGCTTTTGTTATTGGTTAATTGCTGCCAAAAAAGTTGTTGGTTTAATAATTTGAATTGATGATTGATGCTATTGATTTCCAATGCTAAAACGGTATTTTTAGGTAGCACATTAATGGCATGAATTGATTTTGTATTTATTTTGGAATAATAAAAAATTACCAAAAAAATCATCGTTAATATAGCTGTTACAATAATGCCTGTTAGGAAATTTCTCTTCATAAATTATTAATTGAACAAAAATAATTTGTATTTAAAATATAATTGATGTTATTTGTTAACATATTAAATAAATAAAAACCATTATGGATAAGAACAACAACATATATGTAAAAACCGGATTTGGTATTGCGGCCATATGTGTTTTTATGGGCGCATTTGCCAGTCATATTTTAAAAGAAATGATTGAACCTGCAGACATTATTACATTTGATACAGGTACAAAATATATGTTTTACCATGCCATGGCAATTTCATTGATATCATTATCACACCGAAAATTTCATCAAAACATCATAGATTTAACCATGTTTTTGTTTTTAGGAGGTATCGCTTTTTTTACAGGAAGTCTTTATTTATTGGCTACTCGCACTATTTGGGGCGATGAAAGTTATACTTGGTTAGGTGCGCTTACTCCCATTGGCGGTGTATTATTTATTGCAGCTTGGGTCTTATTAATTTCAAAAGGTTTTATAAAAGCAGGTGATGAAAAAAGTACTGGTTTAATTGAAAAAAAGAAACACAAGCATAGAAAATCAAGAACTAAAACCAGTTCAGCTGAAAGTAATATTTCTGATGCAACAATTGTCAATTAACCGCTACAAAAATGAAGACAATCATTTTAATGCGCCACTCAAAAGCAGAACATGGCGATTTTGAAATTTCTGATTTTGATAGAAAATTAACAGATAAAGGTAAGTCTGACGCTGATATTGCAGCAAAAACACTCATAAAAAAAGTTAAAAAGATTGATTTAATTGTTACAAGTTCGGCTAAAAGAACGCTGAAAACAGCCAAAATTGTTGCTGAAAATTTTGATATTGATAAAAATAAAATCCAATCTATTAATGAAATTTATGAAGCAAATGCGGAAGCTTATGTTCATGTAATAAGAAGTTTAAACGATGAAAAAGTAAAAACTGTAATCATTGTTGGACATAATCCTACCATCGGTGCCATGGCTGCTATGATGAGTGGAAATGAAATTATTGAATTTAAACCCAGCTCATTTGCTGTGTTTAATTTATCCATTGAAACATGGAAAATTTTCAGGGTAATGAAAGCTGAAAATATATTATGCCACATGCCTTAACTATCACTTTTCATTGATTTGAATACTTCGTTTATTGCCGTTTATTGAAATAATTAAATTGAATGTTTTTTCATTCAATAATATATCTTCAATCATATTTGGCCATTCTATTAAACAAATATTTCCGCTTTCAAAATATTCTTCAATTCCAATGTCGTATGCTTCATTGATTGATTTTATTCTGTAAAAGTCAAAATGATAAATAGTTTTGCCATTTAGGGTTTTATATTCGTTCACCAATGAAAAAGTTGGACTGCTAACTTCGTCAATTATTCCTAGGTTTTTACAGATAGATTTTATCAAAGTGGTTTTTCCAGCACCCATTTCACCATTAAAAGTCCATATTTTATAATCTTTTGCTAAATCAATTATTTGAGCTGAAACCGCTGGTATATTGGCTATTTGGTAGTTTTTGAACACTGACATTTAGAAATTTTTATCATCAAAAATAAATATAATTGGTTTCATTGCTTACTTTTATTGAAATTCGCCCATAATTATTTAAAACCTACTATGTTAAATATTGTATTATTTGGCCCTCCTGGTGCAGGAAAAGGAACACAATCTGAGAAATTAATTGCTAAATATAATTTAGTTCACTTGTCAACAGGTGATATATTCAGAGCAAATATTAAAGGTGAAACCGAACTAGGCAAATTAGCTCAAAGTTTTATGAATGATGGCAAACTAGTTCCTGATGAAGTAACAATTAATATGTTAGCCTCTGAATTAGAAAAAGTACCTGAAGCCAAAGGGTTTATTTTTGATGGTTTCCCTCGTACACAAGCGCAAGCTGCTGCTTTAGATGCTTTATTGCAAAGCAAAAATACAGCCATAACTTCTATGTTAGCGTTAGAAGTAGAAGAAGAAGAATTAAAAAAACGTTTACTATTAAGAGGAAAAGATAGCGGTAGAGCTGATGATCAAAATCCGGAAATTATTCAAAATAGAATAGACGAATACAATAACAAAACCATGCCTGTTAAGGATTTTTATGCTGCGCAAAATAAGTATAAGGGTATTAACGGAATAGGGGAAATAGAAGAAATTTTTTCATTATTATGCAATGAAATAACCTCATTAACAAAATAAATTCGAATTTCTAAATTCGAAAAATAGAAACAACCTTTACAAAAAAAACAAACAACTTTGTGATTTTTGTAATTCAATAACTTTTCAATAAATAAAACATGTCAGATTCAAATTTTGTAGATTACGTTAAAATATGTTGCCGAAGTGGCAAAGGGGGGAAGGGAGCAATGCATTTTATGCGTGATAAACATACTGCAAAAGGTGGACCTGATGGAGGTGATGGCGGACGCGGAGGAAATATTATTCACGCATAAAATGCATT
>JBIILW010000122.1:0-5960 GCA_044338265.1 Bacteroidia bacterium
AAGATGGTGTTTTTATTTGGAATATTGCCGACACAAAAAAACCAATTTTAGCTGCTTATTACGATACTTATCCTCAAAATTCGGTAAATGATTACACTAAAAACTTTACAGGCTGTTGGGGTGTTTGGCCTTATTTGCCTAGCGGCAATATCATAGCCAGTGATAGAACAAATGGTATTTTTGTATTAAAAGCTGATAGCGGTTTGTTAAGCACCCCAGAAATTAAGCAAAGTATAAGGGCAAATATTTACCCAAACCCAAGTAATGAACAAATAAACATAAGCATTGAAACCAATTATAATGATGCTTTTAAAATTCAAATTTTAAATTTACAAGGACAAATAGTGAAAGAACTTGTACCTTCATTTAAAAGCAATTATTTATATACCGAAAACATCAATGATTTAAAAAATGGTTTATATATTATTGAAATTATTGGCAGTAAAAACATTTTAAAACAAAAATTTTGGAAGCAATAATTATTTCCAATTAACAATATTAATATGCTAAAAATTTATATTTTACTCTTTATTATATTTTCAATAAATGGTTTAAAAGCCCAACAATCATTGAACATGGAGCTGCTAGCTCAATGGAATGATACCACTTTACAACCAATAGATGGCGACCAACTTTGGAGTGACATAATGGGTTACCACGATTCAACAAAAAACAAAGAATATGCCATCCTATTTGGAAACGATAGCTTTTACTTTTTTGATATTACAAATCCAAAAACTACCAAATTAATTTTGACTTTTGACGGATTTTCAAAAAAATCAATTAATAGGGATGTAGAAATTTACCAGCATTATGCCTATTGTGTTTCAGAAAGGTCAGGCAGTTTGGGCGGATTACAAATACTCGATTTACAATATTTACCCGATTCGGTACATGAAGTATATAGAAGCGATGCATTAACCGTTCAAGCGCATACTGTGTTTATAGAAGCAGAAAGAAAACGAATGTATATACCACAAAATTCTACTAAAACTGGTTTTTCAGCCATGGATATTTTTTCATTAAATAACCCAGAAAATCCAACAAAATTAGCCAGTTTGCAAGTTCCTTTAAATGGTTTAGGCGAAGCTCAATTTAGTAAGGTTCATGAAATGTATAGCAGAAATGATACTGCATATTTATCGTGTTATGAAAACGGATTATACATCATGGATTTAACCAATTTAAATGCTCAAAAATTATTGGGCGTAATAGCAAATTATCCGCAACGTGGAATCAATCATAGCAGTTGGTTAAATGCCAAAGGAAATATGATTATGTTTACCGATGAAAACCAAGGTTCACCCATAAAAATATTTGACATTAGTGACATCGGCAACCCTAAACAAATAGTATATTTTAATTCGCACCCAAATGCGTTACCACATAATGCTTATTGGAAAGAAAATATGGCCGTAATTTCCGCTTATGAAGATGGTGTTTATGTATATGATTTAACCGATGTAAACAATCCAAAAGTACATGCTTTTTACGATACATATTCTAAAAATGCCGATGGTGTTTATAGTGGTTTTCATGGTTGTTGGGGAGTATGGCCTTATTTGCCAAGTGGCAATATAATAGCCAGTGATATTAGCGGAGGATTATTTGTTATGAAACCTAATGATGGCGTTGGAGAAAATGAAATTATTTCAGAAAACTCAAATGTTGAAATATATCCTAATCCAGTAAAGAAATTAGTGAATTTTAAAATACCCAATCTAAATGAAAATTATGATTTAATTATAATGGATACGAAAGGTTCAATAGTAAAGGAATCAGCAATTAACTTAACAAACTTAAATTTAAATGTAGAAGACCTAAATACTGGGTTTTATTTTTTTAAAATAAATAATGCTAATTATTCAAAAACATTTAAAATGATAATTGAATAAATTAGTAATTGGTGTTCTTGTGATAAAAATTATTGCCACACTTACGGCACCAATATTTATATACATTTTTGGGAAGCATATATTTTTTCATCCAAGAATTTCTGGCAACGCGCTCTGAATCGGGAGAATTACATACCCTACAAGTTTTGTCTTTTTGAGTTTTAATGAAAATAAAAAACTTAAAAGAAAAATAAAATAATAAAACTAAAAGAGATATAAATAATAAATAATAAAACATACAATTTTTGGGGTATGCAATTATATAACAAAATATAAAAATATAAAATAAACGTATAATTAAATTTCCCTAAAAAAAAGTTAGCTGTTTTTAGTTAAAGTAAAAACAGTAATTTCAGGTAAAATACCGACTCTTCCAGGATAACCTAAAAAGCCAAAACCCCTATTTACATATAACTGTTGGTTTCCTATTTTATATAAACCTGCCCAATGCGGGTAAATATATTGGGAAGGACTCCATTTAAAACTTCCAAGTTCCACTCCAAATTGAAACCCGTGTGTATGTCCGCTAAAGGTAACATCAATGTCTTTATGATTTTTACTAACTATGCTATCAAAATGACTTGGATCGTGTGAAAGTAATAACTTTACTGGTACATCGGGCATATTTTTAGTGGCTTTATCTATATCGCCATATTTCTGAAAACGACCTCTATCTCCCCAATTTTCCACACCAATGATTCCAATTCTTTGGTTGTTTTTGGTTAAAGTTATATGTTCATTTCTTAATAAGTTCCAACCCATGTTTTTATGTGCTTGAGCTAAATCTGCTAAGTTTTTTTCTTTAGCTTCTTTACTTGCCCAATTTGGAACATAATCGCCATAATCGTGGTTTCCATAAATGCTAAAAACTCCCATTGGCGCCTTTATTTCCGCAAAAATATTTTGCCAATCATATAATTCATCTGTCATGCTATTCACAATGTCGCCAGTAAAAAACACCAAATCAGCATTTTCTTCTTTGATCATTTGAATGCCTTTATAAACAGCATCTCTATCGGTAAAACTTCCCGTGTGAACATCACTTATTTGCAGCAATTTTACTCCTTCAAAACCACTTGGTAGGTTAGGCAAATACAACTGAACGCGTCTAACTCTATAATCGTAAGCTCCTTTAATAATTCCTCTTGACAAAATTATAAGCGGTGCGGCAGATACCAATAAACCTGTAGTAGCCAAAAACTGACTTCTACTTATTTTTTCTTTTTCCTCAATTTCTTCTTCATGAATATGCTCTAAAACATCACCTTGAGTTGGATCAACAAGGTTTTTTGATTGATTTCGAGATACTATTTTTCTCCATATTATTTTGAATAATCTTTTTAAATCATCAAAAATTAAAAAAATACATACAACAAATTTTGAAATATAAATGACAAAATAGAAGCCTGCGAAGTATATTTTAATAAAATTATTTCCGTTTTTACCAGGAAAAAGCAGACCGGAAATAAAATAAATAAATACGAGCACAGGAATTGTCCAGTAAATATATGCAAATACTTTTCTTGTAAAATCTGATTTATTTCTTACTAAAGCCCTAACAGCTTGCCAACTGTATAAATCAATGATGATTGCGAAGGATATAAAAGATAATGCTAATTTAATTTGAAATGCTTGAATCACGGATGTTTTATGCTTTATTTGAAAACAGTACAAATAAACAATGCTTTGTACATAAAACAAAAAGAGATTTCATTATGATTTTGTAAACTTGCTGCGAAAAAAATATTTTGAATAAAAACAAACACATAAAAGCAATACAAGGAAAGCTCATAAAGTTAAAAGATTGGCTATTGAAAGTGCTTCTACTTTCTTGGCAATACAGTTTTATGTTGATCATACTATACAGAGTAGTTCCAGTTCCTGTAACTCCTTTACATATAGTTAGGTTATTTGAACAAATGGCTGGAAGTGATGAAATGCGTTTAAACAAATCGTGGCGAGGAATTGATTATATTGGTAACAACATGATTAAGGCTTCCATAGTTGGTGAAGATTTGCAGTTTTTTGAACATTACGGATTTGATTTTGAACAAATTTACAAAGCTATAAAAAACAATATTAATGGTGGTAAAAAATTACGAGGTGCAAGCACCATAAGCCAACAAACTGCTAAAAATTTATTTTTTACCCCAAGCCGAAGTTGGATCAGAAAAGGATTGGAATTTTATATTACAGTAAGCATAGAGTTGCTTTGGAGTAAACGAAGAATTTTGGAAGTTTACTTAAATATTATAGAAATGGGAAAAGGAATTTATGGAGCTGAAGCCGCTGCAAATTTTTATTATAATAAATCGGCCAGTGAATTAAGTAAAAACGAAGCCGCATCAATAGTTGCGTGTTTTCCAAACCCCAGAAGATGGACCGCTAATAAGCCATCGAAATATATAGAAAGAAAGCAATCTGTAATAGTGAGGTATATGAAATATGTAAAAATACCTTGGAAACAAAAAGGTACTAAATAGTTTTTGTTTTATTTGATTTGTCTAATTTATAAGCGTTTTCAGGATTTTTATTGAAAATATAAAATTTGTGATGGCATTTACCACATGAATATTTTCTGTAAGTATCAGAAATCCCCAACTTTTTAAATAATTTATTTTTTTTAATCCTTGAAATATCTTTTACAGCACCACATTTTGGACATTTGTAGTTAAAATTAAAATAAATATTATAAACGTAAAAAAACAAAACAGCAAGGATAAAAAGTGAAAAAATAGGAATAAAATTTACATATAAGAATCCTTCTATGTCAATGGCATTTATAAGTAAAGTATTCATTTCGTTAAACATTAATATCTATATAATTTTTTTTTTTAAATAATTGGGAATTAAATAACAAAATAGTTAAATACCTAAATAATTATCAAAATAATAATTTAGTAATATAGAAATAATGTAAAAAATAAAATGCTCAATGGCCTTTTCCTCTTTTATATTTGCAAACATTTAAAACATATTCATTCAATGAAATTACCAATAATCAATAAAAATATATTATTACTTATAGCCGCATATTTCATTCCCCTTATTTCATTGATTGCGCAGCAAGCTGAAACAATTGAAGGACAATTGATAGGCAAAAGAAATAAAAGTCCACTAATTGGTGTAGTGGTATCGTTGATTAATTTAAACGATTCAATTATTAGAAAAAACACTTTAACAGATAGTGAGGGGAAATTCAAAATACAAAATTTGAAATACGGTACTTATGGTTTTAGTGCCTCCTATATTGGTTTTGAAAAACTAACAAGCATTATAAAAATAAATTCACCAATAGAAAAGATTGGCGTTTTTAAAATGAATGAAAACTTCAATCAATTAAAAGATGTAAATATTACTGAAAGTGTCATACGATCACAACAGAAAAATGATACTATAGAATACAATGCAAAAGCATTTAAAACCAATCCTGATGCTAATGTACAGGATTTGATAACTAAAATGCCGGGTATTACTTTAGACAATGGAACGGTAAAAGCACAAGGCGAAACTGTTCAAAGAGTAACGGTAGATGGCAAAGAATTTTTTGGAGATGATGTGGCTTTAGCTTTAAAAAATTTACCCGCTGAGGTAATTGAAAAAATACAAGTTTTTGATAAGCAAAGTGACCAAGCACAATTTACTGGATTCAATGATGGAAATACTCAAAAGTCAATCAATATAGTTACAAAAGCGGGAAGAGCTAATGGGAAATTTGGAAGATTATATGCAGGACCGGGAATCGATGACAAATATACTGCTGGTGGAAATATTAATTTATTCAGGGGTAAACAACGCATTTCAATTTTAGGATTAAGCAATAACATAAACCAACAAAACTTTGGCTCACAAGATTTACTTGGCCTTCAAAGTGGCGGAAACCCAGGCGGAAGAGGTGGAATGGGAATGGGCGGAAGAGGAATGGGAATCCCTGGTGGTGGTGGAAATGCAAGTAATAATTTTGTGGTAGGCAATCAAGGTGGAATTAATAAAACCAATTCGGGTGGTATAAACTTTAGTGATATTTGGGCAAAAAAATTAACAGTAACTGGAAGTTATTTTTTC
>JBIILW010000123.1:0-5935 GCA_044338265.1 Bacteroidia bacterium
CTGCAAATTTAAAACAAAGCTACATCCATATTTCTGACATTGCTTTTTTTGCACCAATGCTTAATGAATATAATTACGATGCGGTTATCACAGCAAAATTAAGAGGCACCATTGATAATTTAGACTTAAAAGATGCGCATTTGAAATATGCAAATCATACTCAATTTCATGGGCGTGCAAGCATGAATGGGCTGCCAAATATTGATCAAACATTTATTGAAATTTTTGCGGATTCAGCTACATCGGTAAAGAAAGAATTAGATAAATTAGCGGGAATGGAATTGCCAAAAGAATTAGAGCGATTTGGCATATTAAAATTTAAAGGAAGTTATACTGGTTTTTTTAACGATTTTGTGGCTTATGGTAAATTAGAAACTCCATTTGGGAGTATTAGTTCCGATTTAAATATGAAGTTAACGAATGATGCTTTGCAATCAATTTATTCAGGTAAATTAGCTGTTACAGACTTTAACTTGGGCGAACTTTTAAATGACACCAAGCAGTTTGGAAGCCTAAGTTTAACGAGTGAATTAAACGGAAAAGGTTTTGATATAAAAACGTTAAAAGCAACAACAAGTACTAATATTCAAAACTTTTCTTATAACGGTTATAACTATAAAAACATTGAATTAACGGGTGATTTTGACAGGAAATATTTCAATGGAAAGCTTCATATAAATGATGAAAACATTGGACTAAGTTTGGTTGGCAAGGTTGATTTAAACAAAAAAATACCCTCGTTTTTATTTGAAACAACGTTCAGTCGTGTAAAGCTTAAAACTTTAAATCTATACGATAAAGATTTAATTGTTTCTACCCAAATAAATGGTGATTTTTCAGTTAAAAACATTGATAAAAATAGCGGTATCATTGATATTACAAACACCAATATTGAATACAATGATGTGGATTATGCTTTTGATGAAATAAATATAAAATCGAGCAATGCTGGAACCAACAATAGAAAGTTGATTTTTAAAAGCGAATTTTTAAATGCTAACATCAACGGAGATTATAATTTTATGAATCTGCAAAAATGTTTCAATAATATACTTTGCAAAATTATACCAGCTTATTTAACACCTTATAAAAACGAGGAAATTACCAATCAAAATTTTGATTATTATTTAAATATAAAAACTACTCAAAAACTTTCACCCTTATTTTTCCCCGAAATTAGTATAGAACAAATGGAGTTAAAAGGTAATTTTAGTAATTCCAAAAACAATATTGAAGTACTTGGATTTATAGAATCGCTAAGAGTTAATCAATACTACTTTTCAGACTTAACTTTAAAAACTAATATCCATCCAAACAATACTGCGCAGTTTTTATTTGGAATATCAAAACTTTCTCAACATGATACAACACTTGTAAAAGACTTTGCTATAAAAACTAATATTGCTAATAATAAAGCTAGTTTGGAGATTTTAGTAGAAGATACCACCAGCATTATTTATGCAAATATTAATAGTACCGTTGATTTTTTCCCTCATTTAATTAAGCTAAACTTTAATCAATCAAATATTAATTATAGTCAGTCTAATTGGAATATAAATCCAAATGGAGTTGTAAATTTTTATGATTCAACCATCAAAATTGAACAATTATTATTAAGTAATTCAAAACAATTAATTGGATTAAATGGCAGGTATGATCTGAATTCAGGCAAAAAAAATGTATTGCTTTCATTGACCGATTTTGAACTAAAAAACATCAATTTATTATACCCAAAACTCGATATAAACATTGATGGAAAAGCAAATGGAAATATTACCTATCAATACTTGCAAGGTCAAAATATTATCAATGGAAATATTGGAATCAATAATTTAAAATTAGACAATGATACTATTGGCGATTTTGAATTAACAAGTTCTTACGATGACAAAAACAAAAGACTTAGTTTTGATGCAAGTGCATTAAACGGAAAATTAAATAATTTAAAAGCAAATGGATACTGGCTTTTAAATACAAATGCCATTGATGCCAGTATTAGTTTGAATGCTGCCAATGCAATTGCATTTCAGCCTTTTGTAAAAGAATATATTACAATTTATGAAGGTAAATTAAGTTTAAAAGCTTTGGTTAGTGGCACATTAGATAAACCTGATATAGATGGTTATTTACAAGTGAATGATTTTAAAACTAAAATAAACTATTTACAAACCGTTTACAATTGTTCAAGTACCATTCATTTTAATAAAAACATATTTGAAATTTCGCCTTTTTACATGAGCGATATTTATAATAATCAAGCAAAAGTGAGCGGAACCATCAATCATCATCATTTCAATGGATTTGATTTTGATGTTGACATCAATAATTTCAAAAATTTAATGGTTTTAAATACTACTAGCAAAGACAATTCGCTGTATCATGGAATTGCTTTTGGAAGTGGAAACATGTCGATCAAAGGTCCGTTAAATGATGTGAAATTAAATATAGAAGCGGAAACAGAAAAAGGTACAAAAGTTGCAATCACTCCTTTTGGAGTTAGTGACGGGGAAGATGAAACTTTAATGCATTTTTACTCAAAAGATACCATTAATAAAATGGTTTTTAATAGGCAACAAAGTTTAAGTGGATTTTCAATTAATTGCTTAATTAAGGCAAAACCAAATGCTGAGGTTCAAATAATATTTAATGAACAAACTGATGATAAAATAAGGGCAAAAGGTGTTGGCGACATCAAATTAGAATTAACCAGACAAGGTGCTTTTAATATGTATGGTGAATATATAGTTAATGAAGGAGATTATGTATTTACCGCTTTAAATATTGTTCCTAAAAAGTTTATTTTACAAAAAAGTACCATTAATTGGAGTGGAGATCCATTGAATGCTCAATTAAATATTTTAGGTGTTTACAAGGCAAAAGCTACTGTGAGTGAACTTACCGGAACCAATAGTAATAATCAAGGTTCTACATCAAATACTACAGAGCAAAAAACAAATGTAGAAGCATTGATGAACATTCGAGGAACATTGATACAACCTGATTATAAGTTTGATTTGAACTTCCCAGACGTGGATAATTCAATGAATAGTAGCAATATTTCAGATTTAAATTTAGCAATAAATAATTTACGAAAAGAACCTGAAAATATGACTCAGCAAATAATTAGTTTAATCGTTTTTGGGAAATTTAGCGCTATTAATAACAATTCAAATACTGGAGGAATTAATAATAATATTGGGGTAAATACATTATCGGAATTGGCTTCATCTCAAGTTAGTAATATTGTAAATAAATACATTCCCAATTTTGATTTGAATTTTGATTTACAAAATGCAATTGACCCAACTAGAAACCGAAGCATTATTATTTCTGGTTCTACAACATGGTTAAATAACAAGTTGGAAGTAAAGGGAAGTTTTGCAACCGATAATTCACAAAACAATATTTTAGCGCAATATAATATTTCAAATAATGGCAATATAAAAGCCAGGGTATTTAACAGATTTACCACTGACCCAATTTTTAACAGAAACATTACCACACAGGGTATTGGACTTTATTATCGCAAAGAATTTGATAATATAAAAGACTTATTTATCAAAAAACTATATTGATTGGTTGATTGGTTGATTGGTTGATTTATAAAATTGGAATACTAAAAAAAATTCAATTAGTTTTGTGCTAATTCACAAATAGCTAAATAAGCCATTAAGCCACTACCAATTTCTAATGCATTTTCATCAATATCGAAAGTAGGTGTGTGAACTGATGAAACAATTCCTTTTTCTTCATTTCTTGTGCCTAATCGGTAAAAGCATGCAGGAATAATTTGACTGTAATACGCAAAATCTTCTGCAGCCATCCAAATATCTAAATCAATTACATTTTCATGTCCTAAAAACTCTATTGCATGTTGTTTTGCTTTTGCCGTTAAAGTTTCATCATTATACAAAAAAGGATAACCTTTTCTTACTTCAAACTCACATTTTCCTCCCATGCTTTCAGCAATCATGGTGGCCATTTTTACCATTTTATCGTGAGCTTCTAATCTCCATTTTTCATCCAAGGTTCTGAATGTTCCTTCCATTATTACTTCATTAGGAATTACATTTGTGGCTCCATTAGCTATCACTTTCCCAAACGATAAAACACTTGGAATAATTGGTGAGCTCATTCTACTTACTATTTGCTGTAACGAAATTATTATTTGTGCGGCAATTACAACTGGATCAATATTTAATTGTGGCATGGCTCCATGACCACCTTTACCAATAACTTTTACGTATAATTCATCGGTACTAGCCATGTATAAACCATTTTTAAAACCAACTTTCCCAACAGGAATAAGTGGCATTACATGTTGACCAATAATTGCAGTTGCATCAGGATTTTTCAAAACGCCTTCATTTATCATCATGCTTGCCCCGCCAGGTAATTTCTCCTCACCAGGTTGAAAAATCAATTTGATCGTTCCTTCAAATTCGTTTCTTAAACTAAAAAGTATTTGAGCAGCACCAAGCAAACACGAAGTATGTACATCATGTCCGCAAGCGTGCATTACACCTTCATTTTTTGACTTATAAGCTACATTATTAAGCTCTTTAATTGGCAATGCGTCCATATCTGCTCGCAATGCTATGGTTTTAACAGAAGGATTTTTTCCTTCAATTAAAGCAACTAAACCCGTATTGGCTTTGTGCTCAATTTTTGAAATTCCAATATTTTCTAAAGCAATTTTTACGTATTTGCTTGTTTCAAATTCTTGGAACGAAAGTTCAGGATTTGCATGCAAATGATGTCTAATTTCTACAATGTTTTTATTGTTTATTTTAGATAAATTTTTGATGGAATCAATCAAATTGCTATTCATTTTATAAATTATTGGTTTTCAATTTTAGTAAAAAATAATTTCAAATAATGGGATTTTTATAATTTTTTTAATTATTACAAATTGGCTAAAACAAAAAAATCAGCATTTAATTTACAAAATGCTGATTTTATATGTACTCCGGAAGAGATTCGAACTCTCACACCTTTGCAAGCACCACCCCCTCAAGGTGGCGTGTCTACCAATTCCACCACCGAAGCATAAGCTTAGGCTGCTACTGCTGCAGCTACTTTTGTATGAATTCTGTTTTTAGCAGATAACGCTCTTTTGCTACGTAATTTACCAAAACTTTTGTTTTTCATTTTTCCTTTTTTTGTTCTTAAATCGCCTTTTCCCATTTTGTCTAATCGTTTAAATATTTTCTATTGGGCAAATATAATAAAATTAACCACCTGACAAACCTTAAAATATAAATTGATTGGTTTTAATAAAAACGCTACGATTTAATCAATTTACAAATCAAGTTATACTGAATATAATTTATAATGTGCTTATTTTTAACATTTCAAATTTATTTTTATGATTACAAACAAATATATCCCATATTCATTTATTTTTGAAATTGTATTTATTTTAATCAAAAGACAATTATTCTTTTTTTAACGAATATTTTAAGTCTTCAATTTTTTATGGACAATCAATTTTTCAGTATAAACAATCATTTTATAAGTATTTCTATAAATAAAAATGGCGCTGAACTTGCATCTGTTATGCAATTAGACAATCAATTTGAATTTATGTGGAATGCAAATCCAGCTGTTTGGAACCGACATGCACCAGTGCTTTTTCCAATTGTAGGCAAATTGAAAAATAATAAAATATCAATCAATGGAAATAGCTATGAAATGAGTCAGCATGGTTTTGCACGTGATTGTAATTTTGAATTGGTAAATAAAACAGCAGAATCATTGACTTTTTTATTACAATCTAATTTAGAAACACTTGAAAAGTATCCGTTTGAATTCCAGTTTTATATTATTTATAGTTTTACTGAAATTACCAATCAACTAAAAATTACTTATAAAATTACAAACAATTCAACAAGTGAAATGCCTTTTAGTATTGGCGCTCACCCTGGATTTAAAC
>JBIILW010000174.1:0-4795 GCA_044338265.1 Bacteroidia bacterium
TGGTCAGGTAAAAGGTCCAATAGTAATTGGTCGTGACCATTTGGATACTGGCTCGGTAGCTAGTCCAAACCGCGAAACAGAAGCCATGAAAGATGGAAGTGATGCAGTAGCTGATTGGCCTATTTTAAATGCATTAATTAATACTGCTGGTGGTGCAAGTTGGGTTTCTGTTCATCATGGAGGTGGAGTTGGAATGGGTTATTCTATTCATGCAGGAATGGTAATTTTAGCTGATGGTACCGAAGATGCTGCCCGTAGGTTAAAACGTGTATTACATAACGATCCAGCAATGGGCGTTATTCGTCATGCTGACGCAGGTTACGACATAGCAATTGATACCGCCAGAAAGCACAGATTAGATATTAAAGAAAGACTAAAAGACAAGGAAGATAAGCCTGGTTATTAATTCAGACTAAAAGTTTAAAAATCCTATTCAATAATTTGAATGGGATTTTTTATTTATTCAACACATCAAGCGTATAAATAACGCCTAAATTAAAATTCACAAACCATGGTTTAGCTGCTAAATCTTTATTGGTTACCGACAATGGATAGTAACCTAACATGGGTTGGAAAACAAATTTTATTTGTTTTGAATAATTATAATCTACCATGGTTCCAAGCATTAAGTTTGGAGTAAAAACACTTGCCGAATAACCTGTACTATCAAGTGAAAAGCTACTTTTTTCATCTATTTTAAAACCTGTACTTAACACTGCATTGATATCGTGTTTTAGCAATACATTTAATCCTATTCCTCCCGAAAGTGCAATTTTAACTTTTTGGGTAAGTGTCCTAAAATTTAAATGATAATTTAAAATTAATGGAACTTGTAAATAATGATAACGGTAGTTTAAATTTATACTTCTTTCACCATTGGTATTGTCAATAATTTTACCATTCCCAAGTCCCGAACCAATTCCAGGAAAAGTAACATCTTTAAATTTTAAATTAGATAATGTTCTTTGATGACCTAAAACAATATAAGCTAAGCCACATTGAAAATCTAAGTCTTTATTCAATTGATAAATGATTCCTATTTGAGGACTATATGTTAGGCGCCATGTTTCACTGCTGGCAATTGAATCTTGGTACTTACTAAAAGTTTGTTTTTCGTTAGCTAATTGATTACTTGTAGATGAGTTGATTGAACCATTAAAAACAGAACCAATTGTAGCATAAAAATTAAGTTTGCTTATGGTATTTTTTTGTGCAAAACAATGGCTATAAGTTAATAAAATTAGTACAAAAATATTAGTCTTTTTCAAATTCCAATTCATCTGTTTCATTCTGTTTTTCTTTAGGTTTATTCGTGTTTTGCTTGCCATCATTTGGTTTAATTCCAAACTCTTTTTTCAATATATCTTTGATAGATTCAGTTTCTTTTTTCAAGCCTTCTTTGATGTTTTGGCCTGCTTCTTTTTTGCTGTATTTAAACTTCAAATCATCAATTGGCCCTCGCATATTGATGAATAAATTGAGTCCTTTTCTTTTTTCATCTTCTTCCCCAAATGCGTTGTCTTTTGCACTTAATTTTTTCCTAAGAATATCATTTAAGTTTACTATTAAATTATAATCTACAAAATCATCAAAATTTTGGCTTCCACTTAATGTAATATTTGCAGCATTGTTTTCAATTTTCATTTTAGGAATGGTAATCGTTTTTTTACTTATTTCAATGGTATTATTTAATGTGGCAAACTTTAAATTTTGCAAATCATTTAAATTGATAAACTTACTTAATGCACTTAACGGTTTATAGTTTATGAGCTCTCCATTTAAAATTTGGACTTTTATTTGAGCAAATATTTTATCTGTTTTACAATTCAATTTTTCATCCCAAACACCAGCAAAATCAATGCTTCCATTGTATATTCCTTTGATATTTTTATCTGTAATATTCTCTTGACCAAAGTTATTGCATTGCTGAAAGGCATCAGTAATATTTACATTTTTTAAATCAATTTTACTTTCAATAAAATAATTACCTTGTTCACTATTTAGCACTTTAGCATTAAATAATAAGTTGCCATTAAATGCTTTTAGTTTTGCCTGACTAATGATAATTTGCATGGGCAAAACCTGTAAGGCACACTCTAAATTATTAGCAATAAAATTATTGAATTTCAGTTTTTCAATGCTTGCATTTAATTGCAATTCTATATTTTGTGGCAAATTATACTTTGTCTCTTTTTTATCATTGGAATTTGCTTCCGGCATAAACACCACATGTGCTAAATCTACAAAATTACTTTTATAGGAAATATTAGCTTTCAATGTTTCATTTTTTGTAAATAAATAGCCTAAAATGTTGTTTAAATTTCCTTGAATATTTATATCCGATTGATTTAAATTTATATTGCATTTTTGTACTAATAAATCAGCGCCATTTAAAGTAAAATCTGCTGCTAAGCGATCAATGGTTTTATCAAAGTTTTTTATTTTAAAATCACTAATTAGCAAATTAAACTTACCGTAATTTCCATTTTGTTTCCAAATACTTGCGGGATCGTTATTGGCCAAATCTGCTTTAATTTTAGTATCAAACTGAAGCGAACCTTTTATTTTTTGAATGTTATCAATAGGAAATATTTTTACTAAATTTTCCAAATTTACAGTTCCCAAAAGCGCTAAATCTATTTTAGGATTTAACAAGTTTTCCAAATTGATATCACCACTAATTTCATCGTTTTCAAGGGTGGCTTTAAAATTATTTAACGTCAATTTACTACTTGTCAGGTCTTGCTTTTCACCATTATTAAACTTTCCTATTAACGAAATATTTTTCAAATCAATATTCAGCTTTTCATTGTGAATACTTCCATTGCTTATTCCAAAATCAACATTTATTTTCGGATTATTTTTGGGTCCAACTAAACCGTTGATATTGCCTTTAAAAAATACATTCCCATTGCTTTTGTATGCTAAAACTTCTTGTGGTATTTTAACAGGAAGTAAACTTAAAAGTGAAGTAATGCTTATCTTTTTTGAATCAAAATCAATGGCTAATTCATTTCCATTGGCTTTGTTTTTTACATTTCCATTTAATAATAAATCAAGTTCATTCAATTTAATTTGTGCATTTTTAAATTGGTAAACTTTCTTTGAATTATTTACATCAATATTTGCTTTTATCATTAAATTTTTATTGCTTAAAAATGCAATTTCATTACTTGAAATATTTTTCACAAAAGCATTGGTAAAAATATTTAATGCAAACTCATTATTCTTGAATTTTCCATCCATTTCCAACTCATGAATTTGTGTATTATAATTTTGTGTGCTTTGCAAATCAATAAAGTTGAAGTCAATGCTTCGAAGTTTTACTTTTTCTAAATCAAGTAAAAAAATTTCATCACCGTTTTGGACTTGATTACCTTTTTTTATGATGTCAAAATTATTTTCGCCATTTTTATAAATCACTAAATTAACAGCAGCACTGTCAATGGTAATAATTTGAATTTTATATTTTTTATTGAAAATATCTTTAACATTAAATCCCAAATACACATGTTGGGCATTTAAAATTACTGAATCCGACTTACTGATAGAAACGCCTATCAAATCCAAACTTACATTTGGAAAATTCTTAAAAACAGTCACATCACTGGAATTAACTTTTAATTGTCCGGTTAAATGACTATTTATTTGTTCAAGAACATAGGCAGTTAAAACTCGCTTATTGCTAATTAAATAGCCTACAAAAATGGTTAAAGCCAATAGAATAACTAAAAAGCTTACTAGTATTATTTTATAAATTGATTTCACGGTGATAGGTAAACGCAAATTTGCAACTTATATTTTATATAGAAAACAAGGTTCAATAAACATAAATTTAAATGTGTAGCATATTTTATAACTAAGATTATTAGGCAGTAAAGCCCATTTTTTTGCAAAAAGCAAAATATATGTTGCGTTTTTTAAACATAAATCTATATTTGCACTCCCCAAAACAATGGAGGCATAGCTCAGCTGGTTCAGAGCATCTGCCTTACAAGCAGAGGGTCACAGGTTCGAATCCTGTTGCCTCCACACTTAAAATCAAGGGTTTCAGAAGTTAAAATTCTGGAACCCTTTTTTATTTGCAAAAAATTTGCAAAATAATTAGGGTAATACTAGACAATAAAAGAAAGATTAGGAAAGAAAAAAACTGTTCACTCTTTTAAGTTAATTAGTTTTCTGAGGAGGTTAGTGATAGCTTATGCTCACTTTTGTTTTCCCTGTAACTTAACAAACATTTCAAACTCAATTATTAAATCACTCAATTTAAATTCAAATGCTTCTGCAAGGTTTTGAACCCAAAATAAAGTAGGTGTAATTAAACCACGTTCAAGCCGAGAAATATTTTGGAAATTATTACCCATTAAATCTGCCAAATCTGATTGGGACATATTTTTTTGTGCCCTTTTAAATTTAACAAATTCACCAAACAAAATGTTGTAGCGTTGTTTTTCCATTTATGCCAAACAATAAAGAGCAATAAATTATTTGCATACTAACCATATATGGTTATATTTGTATAAACATAAATCTGTGATATGTCAAACATTATAAATAAACCAATTATGAAAAAACTACTTTACACAACAATTGCAATTCTAGGATTTGCAAATTTTACAATGGCACAAGTGCCAAGCTATGTGCCAACAAATGGTTTGGTAGGCTATTGGCCTTTTAATGGCAATGCCAACGATGCTAGTGGTAACGGAAACAATGGGACTGTTAATGGTGCAACTTTAAATGCTGATAGATTTGGAAGTTTAAATAGTACTTACGATTTTGATGGAAGCGCAAG
>JBIILW010000124.1:0-5896 GCA_044338265.1 Bacteroidia bacterium
AAGGTTCGTTGACTGATGAAGCTAAAATAATGGAATTAGCTGCTATGAGTGATGTGCTCACTTTTGAGATTGAACATGTAAATACAGAGGCATTAATAAAATTAGAAGATGAAGGAAAAACCATCAGTCCATCGCCTAGGATGCTTCAAATTATTCAAGATAAAGGTCTACAAAAACAATATTATACAGAACATCATGTTCCAACTGCACCTTATTTTTTGGTAAATAATAAGAGCGAATGGAACGAGGCAATTACCAAATTAGCAGCAGAAAAATTTGTTGCAAAAACCCGAAAAGATGGTTACGATGGCAGAGGAGTTACCATACTGAATAGTCAAGCAGTATTAGCCGACAACTCCTTAATTCCTTACGATGTTCCTTGTTTATTAGAAGCATTTATTCCTTGTGAAAAAGAAATTTCGATCATTGTAGCACAAGATATTTTTGGTACTACTGTTGCTTATGAAGCAGTAGAAATGGAGTTTGAACCAGAAGCCAATTTGGTAACCTTTTTATTTAGCCCAGCTGATATTAGCAAACAAATGGCTGAAAAAGCAAAGTTTGTAGCCATTCAAACTATCAATCAATTTAAAAGTCCAGGTGTGTTTGCTGTAGAAATGTTCATTACATTGAATGGCGATATTTTAGTGAATGAAATTGCTCCTCGTCCCCATAATTCTGGACATCACACCATAGAAGCAAGTTTCACTTCCCAATACGAACAATTAACACGAATAGTTTTGGGACTACCTGTTGGTTGTGTTGGATTAATTAAGCCTGCAGCAATGATTAATTTGTTAGGCGATAAAAGTTTTTCGGGTGCTTATGTCATTAAAAACCTAGATCAGTTACACCATATCGAGGGTGCATACTTACATTTATACGATAAAAAAGAAAGTAAGCCAATGCGTAAAATGGGTCATATAACGGTGCTTGCAAATTCTATAGAAGAGGTAAAAGCTAAAGCAACTAAAGTGATGAATTTAGTAAGTTTTGAACCCATTAAATAAGTGTTTTTAAAGTTTTTTATCAAGTGAATTCGAATAAACACCCCCTCAATGATTTAATATTTTAAATAAATTTCTAGATTATAATTCAGTATATTAATAATTATAATTCTGTTAATTAACTAAGAATTGTTTTAAGTTTTAAAAAAAAAAATATTTTTGTTTTCTGATGTCCTTAAAATATAGCAATTAACTCTTATTTGCTAATATTTTAAGTCAATCTATATTTATAATTATATAACTAACTAATAAAACAAAAAAAACAATGAAAAAAACAATTTTAGCAATTTTAACTGTAGGAACAATCATGTTTACTGCATGTAGCAAAGAAGAAACAAAAGTTACACCTACTGACGTAAGAGACCAAGCAGTTGGAAACTACAACTCAAAAATAGTTTCTAACTATTTAGTAAGTGGAGAATTAATTCCAATTGATTCCTCAACTGAAATATTAAAAGTGGAAAAAGGAACTTCGTCTTCTACTATTTTAATCAAAGAATCAAATGGTAAACTTATCACTACTGGTTCTAAAATAGGTGCCGCTTCTAACGGTTTTACTTTCGATATTGATACGCAAACTATTGATTCTATAACATTAGAAGGATATAACTATTTTACTTTAGGTTCAACCAAATATCATGGTGGTTTTATTTCAGGAATTAACAATCTAGCATTTGCTTACAAAGCAACTATTTCAGGAATACCTGTTATTATTGTTGTAGAATGTACCAAGCAATAATTAATACATTTCACTTAAAAAAATCCTGCCAAGTGCAGGATTTTTTTTTGCTACCAAGCATCATCTATTAACTCATCATCATTGATTGTTTCATTTGAATTGATTGTTTTTGATTCATTTTTATTCCTTGATTTTTTATTCAAAAACCAAATAAAAGTAACATTGGCATAAACTGAATTACTTCCATTAAAACTAAAATCGTTTACAATTGAATTGTTATTTTGATTGGTAAAAAATACTTTTTGATTACCAACAAATCCAACTTGAAATACTATCATGTTGGTTTTATTTACCATCCTAATATCTCCCAAAATCTGAAAATTCCTTTGCCTAAGCATCAATGTAACATTTGTGGTATCAACACTTAACTTGTTTTGGTATTGATTGATTCCCCCGCTAGGCTTGATGGTAAAACCATAAAATAATTTTTGAACTTTAGTTTGTTTCTTCCAATTAATCACAAAAGGAAGTGTAACATTTAACATTGATTTTTCACTGGTTTTATATTTAAAACCTAAAACGGGCAAAAACAAAGGTTCGCCAAATAAATAAGTTAAAGTTAATCCTGTTTTGTATGAAAACTTAGTGTTTACTTTTCTCATGTACATCATCATTCCTGAGAACCTAAATGTGGCATCGGGTAAAGTGTATTCATCCTCGTTGGCAAATGCGTTGGCTGCCACTAAAAACGTGTTTTTGGCTGAAGTATGGAAGATTCCAGAAAGACCAATTTTTAAATTTACAAGAGTTCTATTTAAATTTTCATGGCCAAAATTCACTTTACTAATTTGTAAAGAGGGCAAAACATTGATTTGACTGTATTTTAAAACACCCTCTTTTTGTGTAAAGCTTGAATATAAAGAATGTTTGTAGCCAATTAAAAACTTGGTATTCCTAAAATTATATTTACTATCTGTTGTTGAGTCGTTGAATTTTAACTTACTTATTGATTGAGAATTAATCGAAACAGTTAAATTATCACCTAAATAATTTTTTGATTGAGCGTTCGCATTGCAAAATGAAAACAAGAAAAATACAGCAAAAAAAAGTAGGATATTAAAACGCAAAAATGCCTTATTGAACCAATGGTTCAATAAGGCATTTGTTAAATTTTTTAAAATATTAGGCATTAATTAATTGCTTGTATGCAGTTGCATCCATTAGTTCCGAAATTTCAGCTTCGTTACTAATAGTACATTTAATCATCCAACCATTTCCATAACAATCATTATTCACGTTTTCAGGGGCCGCATCTAAATCTGCATTTAACTCTAAAACTTCACCCGATAAAGGCATAAATAAATCAGAAACAGTTTTAACAGCTTCAACTGTACCAAAAACTTCGTCTTTAGCAATCGTTTTTCCTTTACTTGGAATATCTACATAAACGATATCGCCTAATTCATGTTGTGCAAAATCAGTGATACCAATGTATGCTACATCGCCTTCAATGCTAACCCACTCGTGGTCTTTGGTGTATTTTAAGTTTTCTGGAAAGTTCATATTTTTTTATAAATTTTTTGTTATTTTTATGGCAGCAATTTAAGATTTACAATCAATATACAAAATCAAATTTCTATTAATTAATTGAACAATAAAAATTATAAATTTTGCTTTATTGTTGCTAAAGCAATTACATATGAAAAAACAATATCAATCACTCAAAGAATTTTACCCTTTTTACTTGAGCCAACACCAAAACAAAACAAGTAGAATGCTACATTTTGTTGGAACCAGTTTATTTATATTTTTTTTCTTTGGCTCATTTATATTTCACGAAGTTAATATCTTGTTGTTTTCACCAATTGTAGCATATGGTTTTGCATGGATAGGTCATTTCTTTTTTGAAAAAAACAAACCAGCTACCTTTCAATATCCTTTGTATAGTTTAGCCTCTGATTTTATTCTTTATTTTGAAATATTATCGGGAAAAGAAAGTTTTGATGCCAATCAGAATAAGCCGTAATTGATTGTATTTTTATTGTTGTCTTAAAAAACTAAGTAGTATCAGTTAACTCCTTTAGATATAGTCCCTACGGGACATTTATACTACGAGCACCTCATTACATTACCAATATTTAACTCCTAACGGAGTTAACTCTTAAAAATTATATGATGGTATATAATAAACACTATTCACATGTGATGATTTCTAAGTTCCTATTTGGTTCAAGTAAAAAAATCAAAAGATTCGAATTTCTTTCCGATTGATCGGAATACGTTTCGAATTTAAAACGCTATCTTTTAAAATAATTGGGATTACAATTCCATTGCTTTTAAGCAACTTTGCCAAAGTAATTCGGCCGATTTATCCCAACTAAACGCTACTTGTCTTGCTAATCCTTTTGCTATTAAAGTTTGTTGTAATACCTCATCTTTACTCAACAAAACCATTGCATAAGTAATGCTTTCAGTGCTATTTGGATTAATTTGAACAGTAGCGCCCTCACCTATTTCTTTCATAGATGAAGTGTTGCTACATATAACAGGAACTCCACATTTCATGGCCTCAATAATTGGAATTCCAAATCCTTCAAACAAAGAAACATAACACAAGGCAAAAGCTGCAGCAGTTATTTTTGCTAAATCTTCATTGCTTAAATAACCTGTAAATATTACATCATTTTTATATTTCATTTGGTTATAAATATTGCTTACAGCACCAGTTTTCCAAGCCATTCTACCCGTAAGAACTAATTTGAAATTACTGTTTGTTTGGCTTTTAAAAGAATCGAATGCTTGTAGCAAACTAGCAACATTTTTACGTGGATGAATAGAACCTACGTATAAAAAATAATTAAATCCAGCGCTATATTTTTCTTTTATTTCAACCTTTTCAGTTATTGAAATTTGCTGAAATAAATTGTTAGCACCGTTATAAACCACATCTATTTTTGCTGGATTTATTTGGTATTTATCAATGATATCATTTTTTGAAAACTGGCTAACAGTGGCAATTCTATTCACTTTATTGGCAAATTTTGGTGAATTTTTTCGCATGTATTTCAAGTGTGATTGTTGAATTCCATCTTCAAAATGTTCAAAAGCTAAATCGTGAATAACACTTAACTGTTTAGTTTTAGTAGTTAAGCATGCAAAACCATCAGGACTTAAGAACAAATCTGGTTGATTTTTTTTTAGCCAAAAAGAAACAGAAATATTGAACCAAATATTCCAAAGAATTGGATGCCTAGCAGGTGGAGGAATAACAATTGGAACTACATTTTTTGCATAAATATAGCTTATGTCAAAAGCACGGTCAAACAAAAAGTAGAACTGGACCTGAGGATTATTTAATACCATACGTTTCAAAGTTTCATTGGTAAAATGTCCAAATCCTTCTAATTTATTTTTTAACAAAAACCTTGTGTTTACAGCTATTTTCAATGGAGGGAATTTTCTATATTGGGCAAAAGTGTATTATTTTTCATTGATTTAATAATTTGTTGCCATTAAATTATTATTTTTTATAGAATTAAATTATAGAATTACTGTTAATTACCATGATTTTCTAAAACATTTATCACAAACAATAAACTTGTGTAGAATTATTCTAAATTGCACCCTAAATATGAATCTCACACAATTAAATTTTGGGAAAAAAGCAATTATTACCAAAGTGAATGGACAATTATTGTCGCTTAAACTTTTTGAAATGGGAATATTACCCGGTGAAACCGTGGCACTTGGTAACGTAGCTCCTTTTGGCGATCCTATAGCCATTAATTTAAGTGAAAGTAAAGTTTGTTTGCGCATGCAAGATGCAAAATGTATAGAAATTAAATTAGTAGATTAGTTGGAACAAAAAGAAATAACAGTTGCGCTTGTAGGTAATCCAAATTGTGGTAAAACCAGTTTGTTTAACGCACTAACAGGTTTGAACCATAAGGTTTCAAATTTTCCTGGCACAACCGTTGAAAAGAAAACTGGTTCGTTTAAATTAAGTAGTTCTAAAACTGCGCATATTATTGATTTACCAGGTACTTACAGCCTTTATCCAAAAAGTGCTGACGAGTTAGTTACTTACGATATTCTTAGAAATAAATCGGAAAACTACTATCCCGATTTAGTTATTTTTATTGCTGATGCCAGCAATTTAAAAAGAAATTTATTGCTTTTCACCCAAGTAGCCGATTTGGAAGTTCCTGTT
>JBIILW010000250.1:0-3672 GCA_044338265.1 Bacteroidia bacterium
CAAATGGACCACGCACACCATACCAAGGAAATAATCCAGCTGGCGGTGGAGCTCGTCCTCCATATAATAAAAATGCAGCTGGAGGCAATAAATTTGGAAGTAGTCCAGCTTATAAGCCAGGTGAAAAGAAAGAAATTACTGATAAAGAAGTACAAGATAAATTAAAGGCAACATTAGCACGCTTAAATCCAGGAAGTAAAAATCCTAATATTGGTGCTGTACGTTCTAAAATTCGTAAACAAAAACGTGATGATGCCAGAAGTGAAAGAGAAGAAGCGGCTATTGAATTAGAAAATGCAAACAAAGTATTAAAAGTTACAGAATTTGTAACTGCTAATGAGCTTTCTAAAATGATGGAAGTTACCATTACTCAAATTATTTCTACTTGTATGAGTTTAGGAATGATGGTGTCAATTAACCAACGTTTGGATGCTGAAACAATTAGTATTGTTGCTGAAGAATTTGGATTTGAAGTAGACTTTGTAAGTGCGGAAGTACAAGAAGCGGTGGAAGAAGACAAAGATGAACCTGCAGATTTAGTTTCTCGTGCACCAATTGTAACTGTAATGGGTCACGTAGATCATGGTAAAACTTCATTATTAGATTATATTCGTAAAGCAAATGTAATTGCTGGTGAAGCAGGTGGAATTACGCAGCACGTAGGTGCTTATGAAGTAACACTTGATAACGGTAAAAAAATTGCATTTTTAGATACTCCAGGTCACGAAGCCTTTACGGCTATGCGTGCTCGTGGTGCAAAAATAACTGATATAGTAATTATTGTTATTGCTGCCGATGATAGTGTAATGCCACAAACAAAAGAAGCAATCAGTCATGCGCAAGCTGCTGGTGTGCCAATTGTTTTTGCATTTAATAAAATAGATAAAGATGGTGCTAACGTAGAACGTATTCGTGAGCAGTTAGCCCAAATGAATATATTAGTAGAAGAATGGGGAGGTAAATACCAAACTCAAGAAATTTCGGCTAAAAAAGGTTTAAACATTGACTTGTTACTTGACAAAGTATTATTAGAAGCTGAAATTTTAGATTTAAAAGCAAATCCAAACCGCAGAGCAGTTGGTTCTATCATTGAAGCATCGCTTGATAAAGGACGTGGAATTGTAGCTACTTTAATGGTTCAAAACGGAACTTTAAGAGTTGGAGATCCAATTATAGCCGGAACAAATTCTGGAAAAGTAAAAGCTATGTTCGATGAACGTGGTAAAAAAATGCTTTTTGCTGGTCCTTCAACTCCTGCTGTAGTATTAGGTTTTGATGGTGCTCCGCAAGCTGGTGATAAATTAATTATTACCAAAACTGAACAGGAAGCCAGAGAAATTTCGAATAAACGTAAGCAATTACAACGCGAACAAGGATTACGTACCAACAAACATATTACATTAGATGAAATTGGACGCAGGTTAGCAATTGGTAACTTTAAAGAGTTAAAAATTATTGTTAAAGGTGATGTGGATGGTTCGGTAGAGGCATTGAGTGATTCATTGATTAAATTATCGACTGAAGAAGTTCAAGTAAGTGTAATATATAAAGCAGTTGGTCAAATATCGGAAAGCGATGTAATGTTAGCTTCCGCATCTGATGCAATTATTATAGGATTCCAGGTTCGTCCTTCGCCGCAAGCACGTAAATTAGCAGAAGCAGAAGCAATTGATGTACGCATGTACTCAATTATTTACAATGCTATTAACGAAATAAAATTAGCTATTGAAGGAATGCACACTCCTAAAATGGAAGAGAAAATTACTGGTAATATTGAAATTCGTGAAGTATTTAAAATTACTAAAGTTGGAGCCGTTGCAGGTTGTATGGTTACCGATGGTAAAGTATTCCGTAATTCTAAAATACGCTTAATACGTGATGGTGTGGTAATGCATACAGGTGAACTTTCGTCACTTAAGCGTTTTAAAGACGATGTAAAAGAAGTAGCATATGGATTTGATTGTGGTTTAACAATAGAGAAGTTTAATGACATGAGAGTTGGCGATTATGTAGAAGCATACGAAGAAGTAGAAATTAAACGAATCGCTTCGAAACAATAATTATTAATAAAATTAGCATCAAGCAGCCAACTGAAAAGCTTGGCTGTTTTTGTTTTCTTAAAAATGCGTTTCGACAAGCTCAACGACCAATAAATGCAGTCTACTGAGCCTGTCGAAGTGTAAATAAAACCATTAAAAAAATAAGAGCATGACAAAACATATAAAACCTGAAAAGTATATTAAAGATAGAGGACAAAGTTTAGTAGTAAAAGTTTGCTACTTAAATTCTGATTGGCAAGAAATTGGCAAAGCCACTATTTTAATAGTAAAGCACATTCCAAAAACCAATTATATCATAGGAAGTTACCAAATTGATTTACATTGTTTGGGTGTAAAACAAACCGCATGGGGTTATGGTGTAACCGAAAAAAAATTAGGCGAAATATATAGCCGTTTGGGTGCAGGGAAACCTTTAGCAGAAGCTGAATACAGTTTGTGTAGTCAAATTATTAGAGAAGCAAATGAGTTTGGAATAAAGAATGGTTTAACGCCACTTACTAATTTTGAAACTAGCCAATATTTAATAGAAGATGCCTCAGAGAATCCAATACAAATGACCTTTGGAAAAGAGGGTAAACCACATTACAAAAAAGACGAATTCAGTAATAACGAATTAATCATTAGCCAACTTACTGCTGCCTTAGGAGCGGATGGTTTTACGGTTGAAGAAATGTAAATATTCAATAAATATATATTGAAAAAAAAGCCAAACTTGAATTCAAGTTTGGCTTTTTTTATGGTTTAAAATGAGGCTAAATTAACTTACCCAAATATTTTATTTTTATCAAAGTGTTTTTAATTCCATATTGAAAAAATACTTTTTGCTCTTCTGTAAATTTTTTATCGTCATCTAAATAAAATATCCTTTCTGTTTTTACTTTTTTCTTATCATTTTGATAATAAATTTTGTAGTTAATATTAACGTTCACTGCTGAACTTTTCAAATTACTTCTTCTAACACCATTATTGGTACTGAGTTTAAAAGTAGCTAATATAATTAGTCCATTTTTATTGTATATTTCTACTTCTTCTTTACTGCTATTATTTTTTAAAACAATTGTTCCATCATTTCCCAAATAAGTTTCTTTTGCAATCATTACCTCAAAAGCACTAATTTTTAAATTTACATACTGCGCTTTTGAAACTAAAAATATATTAAAAAGTAATATTGTTATTAAATAATATTTTTTCATATTTTTTTTATTTATTTGTTTTTCAAAACTAAATAAAAAAACATGAATAACATTTTAAAAAATTTATTGCCCGCTACGATCATTGCAGTAGCCATTTTTGCAGGCTTATCATTTAAAAACAGCAGTCAAAATAATGCTAGCACTATTTACGAATACAAACAGTTTTCAACCATTGAGTCTGTTATTTCAGGTGGATTAGGTCGTTCACGAATTTTAACAACTGACGACAATGGCACATTAATAGAAAAAGATTTAATGAATTTCTATAGTTTAGTCGGAATTAATTTTGGAAACATAGCAAATAATGATAGATCTATAGTTGATAAATTAAATGAATGGACTAGCAACGGATGGGAACTAACAGAGGTTACTTCAGGTGCTCAAACTAATATGAGTAATGGCTCAACAAGTAACGGGAT
>JBIILW010000052.1:0-9356 GCA_044338265.1 Bacteroidia bacterium
TGCAAATATTAACGACCATCATTTTCATTATGGAAATTTTATTCAAACTGCAGCAGGTATTGAAGAGTTTGAACCTGGTTGGTCGGCGCAGTGGGGTGCTATGATAAACTTAATGGTAAAAGACGCAGCTAATTGGGATAGAACAGATAGTTTATTTCCTTACTTAAGAAATTTTAGTCCTTACGCTGGCCATAGTTTTGCATCTGGATTATTAAACAATGAACCACACGGTAATAACCAAGAATCTTCATCGGAGGCCATGAACTTTAACGCTTCACTAATTCAGTGGGGGCAAATTACTGGAAACATGGCCATGAGAGATTTGGGCGTTTATCTTTATACCACCGAACAAACTGCCATTGATGAATATTATTTCAATAAAAGTAAAAGGAATTTTTCGTCAAACTATTCGCAAATTATGTGTTCACGTGTTTGGAACGATGGTTATGATAGAGGTACTTTTTGGACCAACGACATTGCCGCAATGTATGGAATTGAAATATTTCCACTTACTGGTTCGTCACTTTATTTAGCGCATGATACCGCTTATGTTCGCACTTTATGGAACGACATGAAAGCCAAAACTGGAGTAAGCACCAATACGCCAAATGATAACTTGTGGTTTGAAATTTATTGGAGTTATTTAGCCATGATAGACCCAAATGAAGCCATTAAATTATATAATAATTACACCAGTTATAAGCCAAAAGGTGGCTGCAGCGATGCACAAACTTACCATTGGTTACATACCTTTAATAGCTTAGGTTTTCCCGATGCAAGTATTACCGCCAATTACCCAATAGCAGCTGTGTTTAATAAAGGTGGAGTAAAAACTTATGTAGCACAAAACTTAGGCAAAAGCGCCATCGTAGTTTTGTTCTCTGATGGATTTTCATTGAATGTTTTACCAGGTAAATTAACTACTAATCGAGATGTAAATATTCAAATAAACTTGGTTGCAGAGCAAAAAAAACTCAATGCGCAAGGCAATGCTTTTTTAAATGTTAATATTACAGAGGGAGCTGTAAATAAAGTAGAATTTTACGATGGATTAACGCTTTTAAGAACGGTAAATAAAGCGCCTTTTCAAATTATTACTTCTCCTTTAAATGTTGGAATACACAGATTTTTTGTTAAAGCATTTATTAACAATGACTATCAAATAAGCAACGTGGAAGAAGTAATTGTTGGTTCACAATTACCTTATTTAAACAAAATAGTTTCTATTCCTACTCAAAGCATTGAGCCTGGTTTATACGATTATTATGAAGGGGGAATTGGGCAAGGAGTTTCTTATTTCGATAATTCAACTACCAATGAGGTTGGAACATTTAGAGTGCCAGAATATGTAGATGCAGGATTATATGGAAGTGAGGGTTACATTGTAGAACATATAAGCAAAGGTGAATGGCTAAGTTATACTGTTTTTGTAGAAAAACCAGGAATTTACGATTTAAGTTTTAGATATAGTTCGGGTATTCCTGCAGGTGGCGGTCCATTTAGTTTTTTAATTGATACCACAGTTATAGCTTCAAATATTAAAGTGAATAGCACTTCTAATAATTGGAAAACGTATGCTACCAAAACTATTAATAATATTACACTTCCCGCCGGAAAACAAATTTTAAAAATTAGTTTTGAAGAGGCAGGATTTAATTTAGGAAAACTCAGTTTTTCATTGGTAAAAGCAACAGGAAATACCGAAATAAATGGGGAAGATTTACAAATTTATCCAAATCCGTTTTCGAAAAATATTGAAGTAATAGGCGCAACAAATAATGCCGAATGGCAAGTTTTTTCAATAGATGGGCGTTTGTTGAAATCAGAAAAACTGAATTCAAACTCGATAGATTTAGACAGCCTAAACAATGGATTTTATATTCTTAAAATTCAAGATGGAGTCAATAAAATACATAGAAAAATTTTGAAAGTAGAATAAAAAGCAATGAATTATTACAAAAAAATCCGTTTTTCAATTGAATGAAAAACGGATTTTTTTTACAGGATTATCTAAAAACTACAAAGCTTCTGCGTATAATTTTTCTACTTCTGCCCAATTTACCACATTCCAAAATGCAGAAATATAATCAGGTCTGCGGTTTTGGTAATGTAAATAATAAGCATGTTCCCAAACATCTAAACCTAAAACTGGAGTTCCCTTGCATTCTGCAATATCCATTAAAGGATTGTCTTGGTTTGGAGTAGAACAAACACATAATTTGCCTTCTTTCACACATAACCAAGCCCAACCAGAACCAAAACGGGTAGTTGCTGCTTTGGCAAATTCTTCTTTGAATTTATCCATTCCACCTAAGTCGGTATTAATGGCATCTAATAATTTTCCACTAGGGCTTCCACCAGCATTTGGACCAATAATTTTCCAAAAGAAACTATGGTTAAAATGCCCGCCACCATTGTTGCGAACTGGCATTGGATATTTTGAAATATTTTTACAAATTTCTTCTATGCTCAAATTTTCAGCATCGGTTCCAGTTAAAGCATTGTTTAAATTGGTAACATAAGCTTGATGATGTTTGCTGTGGTGAATTTCCATCGTGCGAGCATCAATATTAGGCTCTAGCGCAGTGTATTCGTAAGTAAGTTTTGGTAATTCGAATGACATAATATTTATGGTTTTTTTAAAGTTTAAAATCTTGCAGTGCAAATGTAAAAATATAAATCAAATTTGGTAATGAAATGTTTTGTGTAATTTACTGTTTTTTAGTTATTGGGTTAATTTGTTAATAGGTTGATAGAGTTAATTATTTAATTGAGTTCTAATATAAATATTTACCTTTTGCCAATTGTCTATTGCCCATTACCTATTGCAAATTAGCTATCGTCCAACGACTTTGCCCATTGCCCATTAAAAATTGTCCATAATACATTTCAACTCACAAAATATCTTGATAAATTGGTGTTTAGATTCATAGTAATTATGGAATTCAAAGCTAAAATTTGTTTTTTAAAATATTTACCAAAATCAATATGAAAAACTGCATTGCATTTGCACTATTATTTATTAGTACTTTAACAGTATTTGCTCAAGTAGAAAATCCGAAAGGTGTAATTAAAAATCCAAAGGGATTTAAAGAAAAATCGCATAATTTTTTAATGAGTAAACGATTTAAAACTGCAACTGGACAGCGAGATAGTTTGCAAGCTATTAATTTGTTGTTTAATAAAGATACCACTCAACGTGGTATTGAATACAGAGCTTTAGACTCAATTTATCGTGATTTATTATCAAAATATAATGAGTTAAATAGAAAGCATAAATCATTACAAACTGATTATACTGAAATGAACCAACGCTACACCGATTTACTAAAATCGTCATTAAGTAAAACGGAGCAATTAAACTTGGCATTGAAACAAAAAGAAGACATGCTTTCATTAAGAGAAAAACGCTTGGTAGAATTGGAAAGTATTATTCGCAGACAAGATTCAATTACCAATGCCTTAAATGAAATAGTAAAACGTGCTTTGTTAAGTTTTAACAGCGAAGAACTAACTGTAGAAATGAAAAATGGTAAAGTTTATGTTTCGTTAAGCGATAAATTATTATTCAAATCAGGAAGTGCGGATATTGAAGAAAAAGGACAGGAGGCAATCAAAAAACTAGCTGATGTTTTAAATAAAAATCCGGAAATAGATGTGTTAATTGAAGGTCATACGGATAATGTTCCATTAAGAAGCTCAGTAAATTTCAAAGATAATTGGGAATTAAGTACAGGCCGTGCAACTAATATAGTTAGAATTATAAGTGATGTTAGTAAAGTAAATCCTAAGCGATTAACAGCTGCCGGTCGTAGTGAATACATGCCAAAAGTGAGTAATGATACTCCTGAGGGAAGAGCTAAAAACCGTAGAACTGAAATTATATTAACGCCTAAGTTAGACGAGTTATATAAACTAATTGATAAAAAGTAAAAATAAAAACTTTAAAATAGCTGCCATTATTGACAAATTAGCAGCTATTTTAAAAACTATATTATTGTCAAAATATCAATGCTTTGCAATATAAATCAAATACTATTTACAATAATTTTGTACAAAATATAAATAATAGTATCATTTTTGCAACTCAGTATTTATTATAAAATTAGCAATTAAATCATGTTCAAATTCTTAGTATATTTATTTTTGTTTTACACTGCATCGCGCTTTATTTTTGGCACTTTACTTGGTTACAAAAAAAGTAATCATATTCCCAATCCTTCACCCAATTCATTGGAAGAAGATGAAATAAAAGTAAAAACTAAAAAAGCTTCATCTAGTAATAATAACCAAAAAACGAATTCTAACATAGGAGAGTATGTTGATTTTGAAGAGATAAAATAAACCATGATTGAAAAAGTAGTACGCAGTATTTTATTAAAATCGTTTGGCTTAGAAGGATATTTAGCCATTGTAAGTGATGCTTATTTACGCATTACAAATCTTGGTTTTTTACAGAATAAATATCCTGAATTATTTTTTTTAAAAAAAATAATAAAGCCAGGGTTTGTAAGTATTGATATAGGTGCTAACGTGGGCTATTATAGTACCAATATTTCAAAATTAAGTGGTGCTAAAGGTAAGGTTTTAGCCATTGAACCAGTTCCTCTTTTTGCAAATGTTTTTAAACGCAATGCACATAAATTTGCGTTGAAAAATATTACGCTTCATCAAACTGCATTAGGTGCTGAAAACAAAAAAATAGAAATGGGAACCCCAGTAATTGATGGTGTTTTCAGACATGGATTAACTCATGTTTTAAGTTCCGAAAACGACAATACTGCTTTAGAAACTTTTGAAGCAGAAATGAAAATCCCTGATGAATTGTTTGCCAACATTACTCAACTTGATTTTATTAAATGCGATGTAGAAGGTTACGAAATATACTTATTTCCTCATTTGGTAAATACAATTAAAAAATTTAACCCTCTTATTCAAATAGAAATTAGCACTTCCGAAAATCGTAAAATCATATATGAATTGCTGGCACCACTAGGTTATAACGCCTTTGGTTTGAAAAATAATGAATTGTTCGAATTAACAGCAAATGAATGTTTGGAATATACTTTAGGCGATTTGTATTTTAAAAATTAGACTTAAAAGTTTAATTTTTAAAGCAACTTCAATTAATTGTTTTTGCATTGTAATAAATAACTCAACAAAAAAAAGCTGCTCCAAAATTTTTAGAGCAGCTTTTTTATTGTAAATTGATATCAACTAAATCACAGTTGTAAAATCCCCAATACTTAAATCTTTTGCTTCACCATGATATTCTACACTATTTCCAATCATGGCATTGTCAATAACAGCATTTACTAATTTGGTATTAGTTTGAATAATGCAATTACTAACTACAGAGTTTTGAACAGTACAACCATCGCCAATGCTAGCAAATGGACCAACTACACTGCGATTTAACTTTACATTTTTGCCAACATAACTTGGTTGAATGATTACCGAGCCATCCATTTGAACCGATTCATGAACCATGTTTTCATGATCGTTATGCATGTATGAAAGTATGCGGCCATTGGTAAAAACTGTAGAGTTTTTATTGCCACAATCTAACCATTCAGTCACTTTTCCTGGTTCAAATTGTGTACCTTTTGCTTTCATATTTTCCAAAGCGTTTGTTAATTGATATTCGCCTTTTTCAGTAACATTATTGTCTAACAAATACTGTAATTCTGAACGTAAATAAGCACCATCTTTAAAGTAATAAATCCCAATAATGGCTAAGTCCGACACAAAGTTTTCGGGCTTTTCAACAAAATCGGTAATTACATTTTGAGTATTAACTTTTACTACACCAAACGGACGAGGATCTTCTACTTTTTGTACCCAAATAATTCCTTCTTTGCTTCTATCTAATACAAAATCAGCTTTAAATAAAGTATCGGCAAATACTACCAATACATTTCCATCCAAACTTTCTTTGGCACACATAATAGCATGTGCGGTTCCTAAGGCTTCATGTTGGTAATAAATACTGCCCTTAGCACCTAATTTTTCGGCAATAGCTATCAAATCTTCTTCCACCGCTTTTCCAAAACTTGGTCCTATAATGAATGCTACTTCTTCTATACCTTTACCACAAACTTTTTCTAAGTCCTCTATTAATTTTTGAACAATAGGTTTGCCAGCTACAGGCACTAATGGTTTAGGAGTAGTTAAAGTATGAGGCCTCATTCTCTTTCCCATGCCCGCCATTGGAACTATTATTTTCATATCTTTTTAGTTTTAAATTTATGCATGCAATTATAAAATAAAAAACCAATTATTTTGATGATGTTTTTGAATCATGTTTTATGATATTATTAATTTATTTTATTAAAATCAAAAAGGCCATTTTCATTGCAATAGCAACAAAAATGACCTTTTGGTAATCAAATAAATATTCGTGATTTAGTCGGCTTTTCCTCCAAGCATCATAAATTCATTGACAATTATTTCGGTAACATAACGTTTTATTCCATCCTTATCGGTGTAATTGCGGTTACTTAACTTGCCCTCAATGGCTATTTCGCTCCCTTTTTTTAAATATTTGGCAGCAATGTCGGCTTGCTTGCCCCAAACTGTCAAGTTATGCCACATGGTTTCTTTTACTTCTTTACCGTTTTCATCGCGGTAACTTTCGTTGGTAGCTACACTAAACTTTGCTAATTTTTTTCCGTTAGTAGTTTCCTTAACTTCTGGATTTTGGCCTAAATTTCCTATTAGGCGGATGCTGTTTTTTAAATTGTTCATACGTGTTGTTTTTTTGTTTTTTTAAATTTTAAATAAATTGAACTTGTTATTGACCATACTATTCGATTATTTTGGTAAATCAACACTGCAAATATGTGGTGGCTTCAAAACCCGATTCGTATATTATCCATTTAGTTCCGTTAATAAACGTATTTATCCGTTTGCAATCGAATATTTTTTCATATTTTAATTAAAAATATTTAATATTGTATTAAAAATACAATTAAATTAGAATAAAATAAAAGTTGAAATGATTTGGAAATGGTGCTAAAGCAAAAAAGGAATTTTATTTAGTTAACAGTTGCTTAAAAGCAACTGCAATAGATTTTGTTTCTGAATACATATAGAAGTTTTTAAAAATAGATTTTAGTTTTTAAGCATCTATTGCAGTTGCTTTTAAGCAACTGAAAAAAAGAAAGCATACAAATTGGCTTTAGCCAAATAAATTAACATTAAAAATAATATGAGTTGGGTAAGAGTATATTTGCATATGGTATTTTCTACTAAAAATAGACAACCATTTTTAAATTCTTCTGAATTAAGAAGAAATGTTTTTGAGCATATTAAAAATAATGCAGAAGAAAAGGGGATTTGGCTTGACTGCATAAATGGTTATCAAGAACATGCCCATTGTCTTATTTCACTTGGCAAAGAACAGACCATAAGCAAAGTAACACAGTTAATAAAAGGCGAATCGTCATATTGGATAAATCAACATAATCTTACTTCTGAAAAATTTGTTTGGCAAGATGATTATTGGATTGTAGGAGTAAGCGAAAGCCATCTTGAATCAGTAAGAAAATATATCCATAATCAAGAAATACATCACTCAAATCAATCATTTGAAAGTGAAATAAATAATCTTATGGAGAAATATGGATGGAGTTTTATAAAAAACAAATAATAATAAAAATATGGAAGCTAAAACATGTGCCAGTTGTGGCGAAATAATAAAAGGCCGAATCGACAAAAAGTTTTGTGACGATGCCTGTCGAAGTAATTTTAATAACAAACTCAATAGCGATACCAGTGCTTTGATGAAAACCATCAATAATGTGCTGCGTAAAAACCGCAGAATATTAGAAAGTTTAATTCCAATAGAGGAAGGAAAAACTAAAGTAACTTTAAAAAAACTACAAGAAAAAGGATATAATTTTATTTACCAAACCCATAATTACACCACAAAGGCTGGAGCTAATTATGTGTTTTGCTACGAGTATGGTTATTTGCCTTTAGAAGGGAATATGTATATGTTGGTAAAACGGTTGGAGAGTTAAAAACCTTACTTGCCCTCGTTTTCTTTTTTAATCATCATAGCCTGAATTTGCTTCATGGTTGTTTCCATTCCATTTGGACTACCATCTAAGAAAATAACATTTCCTTTGCCATATTCAGCAAAGTTTTTAACTGCTTCAGTCCACATGCTAAACAAAATTACATTGGTATCTAAGTTAGCTTGTTTCATTTCCTCGGCTGCATTCGACATTCCTTTTGCCACGGCTTGGCGGAATAAAGCTACACCTTCACCACGTAATAATGCTGCTTGTTTTTCGGCCTCAGCCGATATTTTTATTGCGTTTCCTTCTGCTTCAGCTGCTTTTGTTTTTGTAATTAATAATGCTTGTCCTTCATTTTCTGCCGCTGCTTTCAAATTATTTGATGCCACCACTTTACTCATGCTCTCTATAATGGCCTGGTCAAAAGTAATGTCGTTAATTTGAAGATCTTGCAAATGATAACCCCAAGTTGATAAAGTATGGTCAATTTGGTCTTTTACAAAGTCAACAATTTCTTTTCGTGAAGCCAATACTTCAGCTTGCTTTTTAGATGCCACAAACGCACGAATACTTCCTTCAATGGTGCGAATTAATGCTTGCATCAAATCCTTTTCACTAAAAAATTTAAATGCTACACGTTGAATGGTATCGTCTTCTTGATCCATAACGCTGAACAATAACATAGATTTAAAATATACATTGGCTTGGTCAATAGTTACCGCTTGGAACTCTAATTCTACCGAACGATTTTGAATTGAAATTCGCTTGTAAACTTGCTCAATAATTGGAATTTTTAAATTTAAACCAGGTTGCATAATTCGTTTGTATTTACCAAAAACGGTAATTACAGATACCGTGCCTTGCTGCACAGTTTGAACGGATGTTAATATGATTAAAGCTGCAGCTACAAAAATGATTAATACAATATACATGATTTTATTTTTTAATAAGTATGCAAGCATAAATAAAAAATTGAATTATTAATAGTTTTAATATTTAAATGGAAAATATCGTCTTTAAACTTTTAATTAACATGTTTATTTTTTGAAATAAACATACCTTTCGCGCCGTATTTAATGTAATTTATGAAGAAAATTTCCGTATTAACTTGTTTGTTTTTAGGAGTAGTTTTTATTGGTTTTAACCAATTAAACTCTAATCCAACTGGGGCACCTGCAGGTTATTCTGGCTCTCCTGCCGATGGGCAGACTTGTGGTAACTGTCATGGTGTAACACCAACTACAGCAACAAATGTTTTAACAAGCAATGTGCCAACAGCAGGATATACACCTGGTCAAAGTTATACCATTACAGTTACTATTGCTGGATCTT
>JBIILW010000044.1:0-10401 GCA_044338265.1 Bacteroidia bacterium
ACCATTGCCTCGGGTACAGGTTCTTCGATAATAGGAACTAAATATGTTACGCATACTTCTGCTAAAACCTCAAATCCTTCAACATGGACATTTACCTGGACTGCTCCTGCTAAGGGAACTGGAACTGTAAATATTTATGGTGCTTTTGTAAACGGAAAGTTAAATGTAAGCAAACAAGTGATTAGTGTTCAGGAAGCAAATAGTATTCAAACTACTGAAAATAAAAACAACTTTGTTTTCAATGTTTTTCCAATTCCTGCCATTGATTTACTGCAAGTTGATTTTACACTTTTTCAAAGTTCAAATACAGTTATAAACTTAATAAGTATTGATGGTAAATCAATCAGAACTTTATTTGATGATCAATTATCAACAGGTGCAAACACTTTGAAATTAAACGTAAATGATTGCAAAGCTGGAGTTTATTTTTTACAAATAAATGCTAATAACAACAACAGTTATAAGAAAATAATTATTCAATAAATATAAATCTTTATTTTCCAAAAGTAACAAAAAAAGGTTTTTAAAATATTATTTTAAAAACCCTTTTTTGCTTAAATATTATTTCAGAAAAGTTTTTGTAGTAACTATTCTTCTTCTTCAAAAGTTAATTCTGCATCTTTTTCCCAAATTTCCATTTCACAGGGTTTACAGTTAAATTTTAATTTATATTCATTTTCTCCGTGTTTTAAAGTTAATGGTTCCACCAATTTTTCGCCCATGGTGTCTTTGTTAAATCTCCAACATTTGCCTAGTTCATATTTTACACAATATTTGGTAGTCATCACCCTCGATTTGCCAGGATCCCATTGTAATTCAAAAGCCTTTTCTATTGCTGTAACACCATGTCTTTTATAAAATGATCTTGCTAATTTATTAGCAACATTATAGGTAAAATCAAGTTGTGATACTGGATATGGATGATCGGTTTTTGTGATTTGGAATTCCTCTCTGTGGTATTCATTGATCCTGATATCAATCAATTGTTCCAATACCAATCTTCTGATATCGTTAATTTTTGATATTGGTAAAAACCAATTGTTTGAAAATTCTACTGTAATATCATCAACTATAAAAGGAGTATTCCCCGTTTTTGAAAGATTCTTTTTGATATTTGGAACTGTAGATACTTCATTTTTAGCTAACTCTTTTTCTGTTTGAAAATTGGATACACTTTCATGTCCATCTTCATCAATGGCTAATAATTGAAAGCCATCATTGGTTTCGGTAAATTTTAATGAAACTCCTATTTTCCTAATTGCGCTGTCATCGCGCTCCACTAATCTGTTAAAATTAGCATCAGAATTTCTGTAAATAATAGTTCCAGGTTTTAATGGTTTAAAAGTATTTGGAACCACTATGTCATTGATAATAATATTTATTTGAGCTCCATCTGGTTCATTGTTTTCATTCAGAAAAAACAGTCCGTCACCATTATTCAATAACTCACTATTTTCAATTACATAACCATTGGCTTTTACTTGTAAAACCTTGCCTATTAACTGTCCTTGAGATTTTGGACTTTCCCAAGAACCAATTTTTTCAGTACGTTTATTTACGAAATAATCAGTGTAACCTCTGTTGAAACTTCTATCCATTTCGGCTGCAAAATTATAATGAGTGCGGCCAGATGAAGCTTTTTGATAAGTATCGTTATTTTCTAAAAAGGCATCTAATTTTTTACGTAAAAAAGAAGTGTTATTTTTAACATAAACCATGTCTTTTAAACGGCCTTCTATTTTAAAAGAAGTTATTCCTGCTTCCACCAAATTGGGTAATTGCTCACTTAAATCTAAATCCTTAATGGATAATAAATGACTATTTTCAATTAATGTTTTTCCTGTTCCATCAATTAAGTTATAAGGCAACCTGCAGTTTTGTGCACATGAACCTCTGTTTGCACTTCGTTCTCCATTGGCCACACTCATGTAACAATTGCCGCTAAACGATACACAAAGCGCACCTGACACAAAAAACTCTAATTCCACATCGGTGGCAGCGCTAATGTCTTTTATCTGATCTAAATTTAATTCTCGGGCCAAAACCACACGTTTCATTCCCGCATCTTTTAGGAATTTTACGTGCTGAGGGTCTCTATTGTTGGCTTGTGTACTTGCATGAATAACTATTGGCGGTAAATCCATTTCCATAATGGCCATGTCTTGAACAATGAGTGCATCTACACCAATGTCATACAAGGTATAAATCATTTTTTTGCAATCGTCTAATTCATTGTCATACAAAATGGTATTTACCACCACAAAAACTTGTGCTTTAAATAAATGAGCGTATTTTACTAATTCTGCCACATCTTCCAATGAGTTTGTAGCATTTGAACGAGCTCCAAATTGCGGAGCGCCTATATAAACTGCATCTGCACCGGCATTGATTGCCGCCATACCTTGAATTAAATTTTTTGCAGGTGATAGAATTTCTACTTTCTTTTTCATTAAGCGGTAAAGGTCAGTTTTTATTTGCTAGTTTACAAGAATGATCCAAAAGATTAACAATTTTGCAATAATTTTAATTGTTAATTGATTGCAATAGCTTTAAAAACTCATTTGTAATTGTATCGTTAAATCACTTTGAGTATTGCCATTTATTTGTTCTAATCCGCTCCCAATTGATGTTAAATTGTTATATTGGGTATTTGAAAATCGTGCAAAAAATTTTATATTTTTTGTAATTTTATAATTTGCCATTAAGTAAAATCTTGTACCACTATTTTGAAACATTGGCACACTGAAAGTATAAGGCACATTGTCTTCATATGCATAAATGCGTGCATTGAATTCATCAATGTCAAATAATGCCAAGCGCGTATTAATGGTAAATTTGTTATTGTAAAACTTAAATTTTATATCTTGGTAAATGAGCGTTCCATTAGTATTAGTAGCGTTTTTAGTGCTAAACTGTATTTGTTCAAAACGGCTTTCAGCCTCTATAAATAAACTGATTTTATATTTTAAATGGAACCTAAATTGTTGACGAATTTGTTCGGCCAAAACAGTATTTAAAGCTGTAATGTTATTGCTTTCATTTTTTTGTTTATTTTCAAATTTATATCGAATATAAACAGTTAAAACTTTACTTGGATTATATTGAACTTCGCTCAATAAATCGAATCCTTTACTTGGTGCATCTATTTGATAACGTAACCAAGCTGATTTATAAAAATCAATATAACTGTTAATGGTAAACGCCCTTGCTGGTTTATAACTTAAACCAAAATAAAAACCAGTTTCATTTTTGCCATCACTATTTTCCGCAAAAGGATTGTTAAATGTAGTTTGGTAATTTGGTTCAAAATGACGGTATAGTAAACATAAATCGAGTTTACTGTCAAGTGTTAGCAGTAAAGAATTTGTGGTTGCAAATCCACCATTATCACTTTTCGAAAATTCCCCACTAAAAAGTCCATTTCCTAATGAAAGTTTATAATCTAATCCTACATTCATTAATTGATTACCACTAAAATTATACATTTGATATAATTGATTGCTTGGCAAAAATGGTACGTTGTAATTTGATTTAATTCCGGTAAACCCAATCTGTAAAAAATTAAAATCTTTTTGAACATGAACTCCCAAAATGCTTTGTTTTACATTGTCTTTGTCTAATATTTCATTGGCAGTTCTGTTAAATCCTGTATAATTAAATCCAGTAAAACCATCAAAGGAATTGATATTATTGGTATCGGCATTTTGAAAGTTAGTATTGATATTTTTATAAGAGATAAATGAAACAAATTGCCAACTTTTATATTTATAATCAATGGCAGCACCACGCATAAATTCAAATTCATTTACACTTCTGTATGGCCTAATATTTTGGAAATACCTATTTACATTTAATACATAAGCAGATTTACGAGCGGAAAGGCCACTTCCAAAAGTTAAACCCTGTCCAAAATTTGCTTGGTAATCGCCAATAACTATAGAACTAAAATATCCAATATTTTTAAAATGAATATGCGCTGAATTATAGTCAAATCCGCTACCTTGAGCGCCTTTTAAAAACTGTTCCCCAGCATCTTTTTCTCCTGTAAAACCAATATCAATTCGTTTTCCAATTTTTTGTTTTACACGTAACACATATCGGAATGGAGAACCTAAATAATACTGCTTATTTAGGGACTTTAATTCCTTTATGTTATAGCCTAATTTTTTTTGAAAATCGTTTTCGTGTTGTAATACAATTTCTGTTTTTCCAACCTGTGAAAGTTCGCTTAATTTTAATTGCTTATTTGTTTCATTAACTTCGGTAAAATGCTTTAAATAAAATATGGTTTCATCACTTAAATTTTCAATTGCTTGGAGTTCATAAATACTTTCAAAATCACCATATTTTTTTCGGTGATTTAAAATTGAAACAATCTCACTTTGCTTCAAAAAAAACAACTGTTGTAATTCAATTTCTGAGCATTTATTTAAGCTTATTTTAGTGTCAAAATAATAGGTTAATTGAGCTTGTAAATCGGTGTAATCTAATTGGGATTCTTGGTTTTCAATTAGTTTTTCAATGATGCTTGAAATGATGTCATTTTTTGCATGTAACTTTTGTGCAATCAAGTTTTTACTTGAATATATAAAAGCTAAAATGAGCATATATTTCAATAGAAAAATGATTTTATTTTCCATGAAAAACCATTCCAAAGTGTGGTGTTAAACCTAAGTTTTGGTGAAAACTACTGGCAAAAAATAAATCAAATTGTTTTAGTTTAGTACTAAATCCAAAAGTTATATAATTTGGATTGTTGGCATAACCCAAACTTAACTCAAAATTAGGGTGCAATGCGTAATTTATTCCACTTCTAAGTATTAAATTTTGCGTTAAAGTTTTATCAGCATCAGCTGTTAAATACACATTTTTGTTTATTAAATATTTAATTCCCATTCTACCATAAGTTGGTACTTTTCCAAATGATTTTATATTGTATTCGCTTTGAGTAGGGTTAAATATTAAAAGTCCAAATTGAAGATTTTTGTTTGCTTTAAAAAATACGCTTAAACTTCCTGCCAAAGCACCTGTATTTTCTTGTTCTGCTATATTTATGGCAATATAATTTAAAGTAATTCCAATACTAAAACCATTGTTTAGTTTTTTTGCAATACCTATGCTCATGTTTTGCTGGTTAAATTTTTCGTAACCAAAATGATTGATAGCTGCACCAATTTGAACTCTTTTTTTTATAAATATTAAGCTTGTATTGATAGCATTTAGTTGTTTTATCCCAAACCTTGTTTGATTGTATATTCCTACTTGAATTGACTTTATTTCTGTACTTGAAGCCATGTTATTAGCACATGAAAAAATATTGCTTTCAGCTATAGAACAACCACCTAGACTCCATGATTTAGCACCAATTGGATCAAATATTGGTTGTGCAAATGCAATGTTAATTACACCTATTAAAAAAAATAAGTAAAACAATTTCATGGTAAAATCTAATACAGATTATTAATTTATTAAAATTCAATAATCATATATTTTATTTATATTAAAAAATATAGCCCTAAATATTTATCTTATTAATGTAATAGTGCCATGAAGTTTTACAGTAGATTCATTTTGTTTTTTAAAACTTCCTAAATAAAAATATACCCCTTCGCTAACAGGTTCACTGTTTGTAGTATTACCATCCCATTTAAAATCTTTGTCACTGCTTTTAAAAATTTCTTGTCCCCAGCGGTTATAAATTATTATTTCAGCTTCCCCGCATTTTGACAAACCTTCTAGTTTAAAATAGTCATTTATACCATCGTTATTTGGTGTAAAAACGTTGATAGTTTTTACTTTATTTAAACTGTCAGCAAAATGTATAGTAGTTTTGGCCGTGTCAGCACAATTGGTTCCGCTATTTAAAATCAACATTATTTCTTGGTTATTTATTTCATCAATTAATAAGGTTGGATTTTTCAAATTACTGGTTTTTCCATTTGGTAAAAGCCATAAATAATTGATTGCATTTTCAGTTGGTGTATTCAGTGTTACAATATTTGAACAAGTATCAAAACTGTAAAAAATGTTTGCATCTTTGAATTTAAACGACATTTTAAAAGCTGCATTGCTACACCTTGGACTTACATTGGTTTTAAAAACAGCATCCGAACTAGTAGGAAAATCGCTAATTGTACCTCCAAAATCAGGGCAACTAGCACAAACCGATTGATAGATATATCCTTTTTTATCAAACCTACTTGTTCCACCGTCTACGTGGTCGCCACTAATATTGCCCCCAAAATAAGTTGCATATAATAATTTTTCAGCATTTTCACTCATAACCATTAAATAAAAGTCACGTCCATCGGTTGTTTTTTGGTAAGCATCGGCAGTTATTGCCAATCCATTGGTGTTTCCTACATTGTTTATTCCTCCCCATCCACTTATATATAACCTCCCACAATCATCTAATAAAAATGCATTGATACTAATATCAAAACTTACACTTCCTCTTCCAAATGTGCTAATTAATTCAATATTATTAAAGTCTTTATTTATTTTACTTATAAACTGTTTTCCATTATTTACTGAATATACATTGCCAATAGGTTGTATATTTCCCATTGAATTTCCTACCACATATATATTTTCATCATTGTCTAATTCTAAGCTAAAAATTTGATCGCTAGCACTTGTACCAAAATATTTTAACTTTAAAATTGCACTTCCATCATTTTTTATTTTAGCAAAAAACCCATCACTTTTTCCACCAAAATAGGAATTTGTTGAATTAGCAATTCCCATATTTTTATTGGTACTTCCAGCAATAAAAATGTCTTGATTCGCATTTAAATCAACACTATAAATAACATCATCGCTTAAATTTGGAATGGCTGAACTAAAAAGCAATGAATTGCAATTTGGACTTAATTTAAAAACTATACCTTTTTGTAATGAATTGGTATTAGCCGACCCAAAAGAGCCCGTTGTAATAGGAAAGTTAGAAGACTTACTACAACTTCCAACTATAATATTATTATCTTTATCAATGATTACGTCACCTTTAAATTCATCGGCATAAAAAATATTTAGGTCCGCATTTAAATTTAATCCATCATCCAAACTTCCTCCTATAAAAGTAGAACCTAAAAGGGAAGTGCCATCAGCATTGAATTTGGTTACAAAAAAATCGTAATTCCCATTTTGACTGGTATCGTAAGCGTTATTATTTATTGGAAAATCAACTGATTTGGTTGTTCCCATTACCACTAAATTATCATTATTATCTACCACTAAACTGTGAGGATTTTCATCGTGTTTTCCTCCCAAATAGGTGGCGTAAATTAGCTGCTTTCCATTGCTACTATATTTGCTAATGGTAATATCACAAGGCAAATTAACAGGAGGTTCACCTACACCACCTTTATAAAAAAGCTGGAATGCGCCAGGTGTAACAGGATAAGCTCCTCCAAAAGCATTGGTTGTAATTCCAGCCGAAAACAAGTTTCCTTTGCTGTCGTAAGTGGCAGTATATCCAAAATTATCTTCTGTTGAACCGCTATAAGTACTAAAAATCAAATCTGGGTCAATTACTAAATTGTAATTTTGGTTGTAATGTTCTGCTTCAAATCCAATGCAATTGTTTTTTAAAGTATATTTTACATTAACCAAAAAACGTTTTCCTTCAATAATTTGATAAGCAAATGGTTTTTGTTCCTTTAAAATGCCTTGCGAATGGGAAATATATAACTCGTCATAGTTTAAATAAACACTTTCTGCACCAGTTATTTGTAACTGAATATCAGTCAAACTAGCATTAGGTTTTAAAATCCAATCGTACTTTAATACGTTGCTTTTTGAAGTGTTTATTTGTAAATCTATTTGCTTGTAAATGTTTGGGTAAATAATATTTTGATAAGATTGTACATTGCTTTTCCATTTGCTTTTATCATTGCCCAAATAATAATTTTTATAGGAGTTTTCAGCTTCACCATTTGAAATTGGAATGCAACTTTTATTGGCATTTTTAAACAAAACCGACAGATAATTTCCGTTAATAACTATCTCTTTTTTTTCTATTTTATGACCGTGTTCATTGGCATCAGCTACATTTTTTGGGTTTAGAAAATAGTAAGAAATACTTTCATCTTTCAATAAAATATGGAAGGCCGAACTGCTGTATTTGAATTTGATATCTTTGTTCCATTGCCCTTTATTTTCTGTAAAATTTATATTGTTTTTTATTGCCTCCGGCAAAATATTTACTTGTGCCAAAATATTATTTTGAAAAGCAAATTGCGCAGCAATTAAAAAAATAATATATTGGAGTTTTTTAAGCAAATAAATATAATTTTTATTAAGCAAAGTAAATGAATTTTAAAATAAATAGCTTGCAATAAAAGCATTTAGAAAATTTTAAGTTTTTTTTGCAAATACTTGCAACTAAAAAATACTTTAATTAATCATCCACAATAGCAATAGAAAAAGTGAGCCAAAACATAAGTCAAGAATTGATAGATAAATGCATACAAGGGCAAGCCAAAGCTCAAAAACAATTGTATGAATTTACCGTAAGACAAATGTATGGAATATGCTTAAGATATTGCAAAAATCCTGAAGATGCAAAAGACATCATGCAAGAAGGTTATATTAGGGTTTTTAGTAAAATGAAGCAATTTGAGGGTAAAGGAGTTTTAGAAGCATGGATGAGAAGAATATTTGTTAACTGTGCTTTAGAAAATATAAGAGTAAATAAATTTAATACTGAAACGGGAGATATAGCAGAGGAATATGATTTAGGCTTTGAAAATTTTACCATTGACAAAATGAGTCAAAAGGAAATAATGAAAATTTTTCAAAAACTTGCAAATGGGTACAGAACAGTTTTAAATTTGTTTGCAATTGAAGGTTACTCTCATGCAGAAATAGCCGAAATGTTAGGAATAAGTGAAGGAACATCAAAAAGTCAGCTTGCAAGAGCAAGAGGCGCTTTTTTAAAAGAATATAACAAATTAAAGAATTGAATAAATTAGACAATATATTAAAACAACAAATGGAATCTTTTGCTCCTGATGCACCAAATATTTGGGCAGGAATAGAGCAAGGTGTTCAGGCGAATGCTGCTGCGCAAACAGCAACAATTACAAAAACTATTGGCAGTAAATTAGTCATTACCATTGCTAAAATTGCTGCTATTTTAATTATTCCCGTTAGTGTAATAGTTTATTTTGTAAAAAATGAAAAAAATAATATTGAAGAAATGCTAAAAGTAGAAAGTAATATTTTATCTACAAACCAAAATACTGAAGAAATTAAAATAGTAGAATCTCCAAAAATAGCATCGGTTATTACCACAAATAAATCATTTAAAATTAGTGAACCTATTAGTGAAATTTTAAATAATAATAGCAATTCAAATTCTTTGGATAAAACTGCCACCGAAATTATTACTAGCAATAAACCAAATTCTTCTGAACAAATAAATAATTCAAATAATGCAAAAAATGAAAAAGTAATTATTGTATCAAATGAAATAAATAAAGATATTTCAAAGGAAGAAATTGCCGAAAATAAAGAAGTGGAAATGATTGAAGAAAATGAAACCAAAGAGGATTTTTCAAACACTGAAAATGAAGCTGGAATCAGAGTTTTTCCGAATGTATTTACTCCAAATAATGATGGAATTGATGATAAGTATGTGATAGCTTTAGAAGGTGAAAAATTTTATAATTTGAAAATTTACAATTATAACAATGAATTAGTTTTTGAAAGTAACGAAAAAAATAACAATTGGGACGGATTAAACTTTAAAAATGGACAAGCCTGTAATAGTGGAACTTACTTTGGTATTTTTGAGTTTAAATTGACCAATGAAGATAAAATTTCAACACGAATGACAAAAATAAAATTGATTCGATAAATGTTAAAATTTGTAAATTAATTAAATAATATTATGTTAGCAAACTGTTTAAAATATAAAAAATAATAATAAAATGAAATATATGTACTTTAAATTATCAATGCGAAAGCTAAAACACAGTGCTGTTTTGGTTTTTCTATTGTTTACATCTATCTTGGTTAAGGCCCAAGCAGATTTTACAATTGCCCCCACAATAGCTTGTGCCGGTGTGGACAGAACACGTGTTAATATTACCACACCAGGTATTGCCGCAGCTGATTTAATTTCATTCACTGTACGTTGGGGATTACCTAACGATACTGCTGTAAATGCTAGAATTGCCGGGCAACCACCAATTCCATTGTTTTCAAAACAATATTTTAATGGTGGAACTTATAATGTAACAGTTGTAGTTAAAAGAAATGGTGGACCAGATATAGTTATTACTAAATCTATAAAAATTTGGGCAAGACCAACTACATCTTTTACCCTTTCAAGTGCCGATAACCAATGTTTTAAAAATAACCAATATTGTTTCGGTAACACTTCTATACAGGGTA